>QMPN01000030.1 GCA_003648575.1 Bacteroidota bacterium | reverse complement strand
TAAGAATGCATCCGATCAGCGCCTCCCCCGCCTAATGCGTTTTGGTAGTGCGTTTTTTGTTCTCATTTCAGTTATGCTTGCATGGCTCGATCTGGATAGCATTGTAGCAATCCTCGGAATTTCCTGGGGCGCGTTGGGATCATTTTTCCTTGGGCCCTTTATATGGGGGATACTGTGGAAGGATGCCGGCAAGGTCGGTGCGATCAGTTCAGGTGTTATTGGCCTGGCTACATGTCTTATACTCTACGGTAATGGCATGCCTTCCCCTTCTGCCGGAACCATTGGCATGATCACCTCCCTGGCAGTAAATCCCATAGTTAGCCTGATAATCCCTAACAAAGCAAAAAGTGTTTAGAAAGCCGGCAACATATGTCATTATATTGTTGCTTGCGATCAATCTGCCATCGAGCGCACAAAAAAGCGAATGGGGCATTCGTTTCACAGGCTTTGTAAATGCGCAGGCCTTTTTCGACACACGACAGATTGTTGAAGCCCGGGCCGGAATGGTCAGTCTATACCCGCTAAAGCCCCGTTACGACAGGGATGGCGAAGATATCAATGCAAATGTTCGTTTCAATCAGGCAGCTATGACTACCCGCCTGCGGGGAACCATTTACGGACCTGATGCACTCGGGGCACAAACCCTGGGTGTGATAGAAACTGACTTTACCGGTTCGTCTAATGCCGACAACAATGGATTGCGCTTAAGAGAAGCATGGGTGCAGCTGAGCTGGAAGCATTTTATGCTCATGATCGGGCAGTACTGGCATCCACTGTATGTGCCGGAGGTGAGACCAAAAACTCTCGGGCTCAACCTGGGGGCGCCCTTCCATCCGTTTGCCCGCCATAACCAGATCAGGGCGACCTATACAACAGCTAATTTTTATGTGATCGCAGTAGCTGCCTCACAACGGGATTATGCCAGTACAGGACCTGACGGACGCTCATCTAAATACCTGAGAAATGCAGTCTTGCCAAACCTCGATCTTCAGCTGCAATGGAGGCCCGGAAATCATGTCTTCGGGGCCGGGATCGATTATAAGATGATACAGCCACGCTTATCTGTGGAATTCCCGCAGGCAGGTGAATATAAGACCGATGAAAAAGTCAATTCATGGGCTGTTACTGCCTTCGCCAAGCTCGATTTTCCTGTCCTTATGGTAAAGACCCAGCTCGTATGGGGGCAAAACCTTACAGAGTTTATCATGCTTGGCGGATATGTTGAAAAAGATATTGATTCAATTGCACATAATATCACATATACACCCACATCACAGATTTCTGCCTGGGCTGATTTTTCCACCAAGGGAAAACAAATTAAATTGGGATTGCTGACAGGATATGCAGCCAACCTGGGCTATGAAGGTGCAGCCATGGGAGAATATTACGGGTTGGGCAGGGATATAGCTTATCTATACCGTATTTCACCACGGGTAGAATGGTATTCAGGGAGGATGATGCTCGGACTTGAATTTGAATATACCGTAGCTGCCTACGGAGATGTTGAAGCAGGCGGAAAAGTTAGAAATGCAAAGGAGATCGGGAATTTACGTTGTCTGGCAGCTGCCTTCTACTTCTTTTAAGAATAATTTCTATATTTGGGTTCCCTAACCCGGATAAACATGAAAGACACGCCGATTAACCACAAGATTGTTACGCAGAAGATCAAAGAGAGCCCCATCCAGAATGTTGGCAAGGCATCCATCAGGGACATCAAGAAACTCATCGATCAGATAGAAGCTGCCACCGGTGAAAAATATATCCGTATGGAGATGGGTATACCTGGACTGCCCCCTACCCAGATAGGTATTGAAGCGGAAATTAAAGCACTCAGGAAAGGCATCCCGGCCATCTACCCCGATATTTTTGGTATCGCACCCTTAAAAAAAGAAATATCACGCTTTGTGAAGCTCTTTCTGAATGTAGACGTCAGCGAAGAATGCTGTGTGCCTACCGTTGGCTCAATGCAAGGCGGTTTTGCTGCTTTCATGACACTGAACAGGATGAGGAAAGAGAAGAATACCACCCTTTTTCTCGATCCCGGGTTTCCGGTACATAAGCAACAACATAAAGTGCTGGGAATCGATTTTGAAAGTTTCGATGTATATAATTACAGGGGGGATAAGCTTCGTGAAAAATTAGAATCATTTCTTTTGAAAGGACATATATCCTGTTTGTTGTATAGCAATCCGAACAATCCTTCATGGATCTGCTTCACTGAGAAAGAACTCAAGATCATCGCTGAGCTGGCTGACAAATATGATGTGATCGTACTGGAAGACCTGGCCTATATCGGAATGGACTTCAGGCAAGACTTCTCAAAGCCGGGAGAACCGCCTTACCAGCCCACAGTAGCACGATATACTGATAACTGGATGCTGCTCATATCCAGCTCAAAGGCATTTAGTTATGCCGGGCAACGTATTGGTATGATGGTGATTTCCGACAAGCTTTTCAACAGCCACTTCCCCGACCTGAAGAGGTATTATGTTTACGACCAGTTTGGCTATGCCATGATCTTCGGATCCATGTATGCCCTTTCATCAGGTACTGCCCATACACCCCAGTATGGTCTGGCTGCCATTCTGAAAGCCGTAAACAACGGAGAATTCAACTTTGTTGAGGTGGTAAAGGAGTACGGTGAAAAGGCTGTTATCATGAAGAAGATGTTTCTCGACAATGGATTCACTATCGTTTATGATAAAGATGAGGACAAGCCCATCGCCGACGGCTTTTACTTCACCATTGCCTATCCCGGATTTACGGGCGAAGATCTGTTGAATGAGCTGGTATATTATGGTATCAGCGCCATCTCCCTGGCCATTACCGGCAGCGAGCGCCTCGAAGGCATCCGGGCATGCGTAAGCCTTGTTAGGCGCGAGCAGTTCCCCGACTTGAAGAAGAGGCTGGAGCAGTTTAAAAATGATCACCCCATTACTTAGTTTTGGGTGTTGGGTGTTCCACCTTCGCTCCGCTTCGGCGGACACAGTGGGTGTTGAGTGTTGGGGGTTGGATTATATTCGATATTCGTTTCTCGATCCTCGTTTCTCGATCCTCGTTTCTCGTTCTTCGGTCTTCGCTCTTCGGTCTTCCCAGCACCCGGTATCTGGCACCCATAATTTATACCCGATATAAATTACTTTCGATGCTTTCTAAATTAGGTATCGATACCCTTTCCATATAGCTAAATATTGTACATTTGGAGCACGATTTTAAACAGCAGATTTATCTAACCAAACAAAGGATAAAATGGCAAAATTCAAGGGAGCTATCGTTGTTGACATTGACCGCTGTAAAGGTTGCGAAGTTTGTGTTGGTGCTTGCCCGCACGATGTCATCGGCATGGCCAATGAGGTGAATATTAAAGGTTACAAATATGCATATATGCTCAATCCCGATAACTGTGTGGGTTGTGCCAATTGTGCAGTCGTATGCCCTGATGGCGTTATCACGGTATATCGTAAGAAAATGGAATTATAATTCAGTCAAAACAAGATAAAAATGGGCGAATTAAAGCTAATGAAAGGCAATGAGGCTATCGCTGAAGCAGCTATCCGCGCCGGTGTGGATGCCTACTTCGGGTACCCCATTACCCCGCAGTCGGAGGTGATCGAATACCTCATGGCAGAAAAGCCTTATGAAACTACCGGTATGGTGGTTCTGCAGGCAGAGAGTGAAGTGGCGGCCATCAACATGGTTTATGGAGCAGCCGGAACAGGAAAAAAGACCATGACATCTTCATCCAGCCCGGGCATCAGCCTGAAACAGGAAGGGATATCATACATGGCAGGGGCGGAATTGCCCTGCGTGATCGTAAATGTTGTTAGAGGTGGTCCCGGACTGGGAACCATTCAGCCTTCACAGGCCGACTATTTCCAGGCAGTAAAAGGCGGTGGACATGGCGATTATCATATGATCGTACTGGCTCCCGCTTCCGTGCAGGAAATGGCCGACTTTGTACCAAAAGGCTTCGACCTGGCATATAAATACAGAACCCCCGTGATGATCCTCAGCGACGGACTGATTGGACAGATGATGGAAAAGGTGATCATGCCCGAGCATACACCCCGCTGGACAGACGAAGAGATCGTTAAAAATTGCCCCTGGGCAACCGTTGGCAAACCAGCCACGCGTGAACGCAACATCATCACATCCCTCAATCTGGATTCAGCCAAACAGGAACAGCATAACATCCATTTGCAGAAGAAATACGCTGAAATAAAGGAAAATGAAGTGGAATATGAAGAGTTCATGTGCGAGGATGCCGAGTATCTTTTTGTAGCTTTCGGCTCAAGTGCACGTATTGCACAGAAAGCCATCGACCTGGCCCGCGCAAAAGGGATCAAGGTTGGGCTGCTGAGGCCGATTACCCTCTACCCATTTCCCACAGAAGCTGTAAATCGCCTTTCGAAGCAGGTGAAAGGCATCCTTTCATTGGAACTCAATGCCGGACAGATGGTGGAAGATATCAGACTTTCAGTTGGATGTAACATTAAAGTTGAACATTTTGGCCGTATGGGTGGCATCATCCACTCACCGGCAGAAGCGCTTCAGGCACTTGAAGATAAAATCATAGGAGGCTAAAGCATGAAAGACGAAATATTATCAGAAATTATCAATGAAGAGAACGTGGTCTATAAAAAGACCCCCCTCATGACCGACAACATACTCAGCTATTGCCCGGGTTGCGGACATGGTACTGCGCATCGCATTACCATGGAAGTACTCGAAGAACTGGGTGTGGGACAGGATACCATTGGCATCGCTCCTGTAGGATGCTCTGTACTTGCCTACGATTTTATGAATGTGGATATGCAGCAAGCTGCCCACGGCCGTGCACCTGCACTCGCCACAGCGATAAAACGCTGCTGGCCTCATAAGGTAGTATTCACCTATCAGGGTGATGGCGACCTTGCTGCCATTGGTACTGCAGAAACCATTCATGCATGCAACCGTGGCGAAAATATCGTGATCATTTTTGTGAATAACGGGATCTACGGGATGACCGGTGGGCAGATGGCCCCCACCACCCTGCCCGGGATGAAATCATCTACCTCACCTTATGGTCGTGATACACACATCATGGGAAACCCATTGAGGATTACCGAATTGGTTGCTGAGCTCCCCGGTGTGCGCTCTGTGAGCAGGCATTCTGTGCATACGCCCGGCAATGTCAGGAAAGCCAAACGAGCGGTTAAAAAAGCCTTTCAAAACCAGTTAGACTTTAAGGAAGGGGTAAACTTTGTAGAGATCGTTTCCAACTGCAACTCCGGATGGAAGATGACCCCGGTTCAATCCAACATATGGATGGAAGAGAATATGTTCCCATTCTTTCCTCTGGGCGACATTAAGGTTGATGGTAAAATCCTAAATAAGTAAAACAGCAAATCATGACAGAAGAAATCATTATAGCCGGATTTGGCGGACAGGGTGTCCTTTCGATGGGCAAGATACTTGCTTACTCAGGCATTATGCAAGACCAGGAAGTTAGCTGGATGCCTTCTTACGGCCCTGAGATGAGGGGCGGAACAGCCAATGTCACCGTGATCCTCAGCGATGAGCGCATCAGTTCACCTATCCTTACTGAATATGATACGGCTATCATCCTCAACCAGCAATCGATGGATAAATTCGAGAAAGCGGTGAAACCGGGTGGATTGCTTATTTATGATGGAAACGGCATCAGCCATCATCCGGATAGAAAAGATATCAGGATATGGCGTATCGATGCTACCGATGAAGCGGCTAAACTGGGCCTGAAAAAGATCTTCAATATGATCATTCTGGGTGGCTACCTGAAAGTTAACCCAGTGGTAGAGCTGGAAAATGTGATCAAAGGGCTTAAGAAATCTCTGCCGGAAAGGTATCACCACATGATCCCCGACAACGAGAAAGCCATCATGCGTGGCATGGAGATCATAAATGAAGTTAAATAGAGTGTAATCGCAAAATCACTGCCTACTGCCTACTGCATACTGCATACTGCTTACTGCTTACTGATTACTGATTACTGCATACTGTTTACTGCCTATATTTTTTTATCTTTACCTATTGATTTTGGTTAAATAAGATGGCTAAAAAAAAATACAGACCGGTATCGGCATACTACGGATTCAGGATCTACGCGATCTCAACCATCCTATTTTTGTTCCTGGTATCTCCAATCACCGGTATCCTGCTTATCAAGCATGCCCCCGACCTTCAGAAGTACAGTACCGGTGATTATCAGTTCAGTTTTCCAGACAGCATTGCTATTTCAGCAGACACAATTGCACTGAAATACAACCCACCGGATTCTTCATTAATAAATTCGGATTCTCTGATACCCGTCAACAACACTATCGCATTTAGTGTGGACTCGACAGAAGTACTGTTTGATATTCCCTACGGAGGTGAAGTGAACCCTGATGACCCCATCAGGGAAAACGAAAATGATAAGATGACGGGGCACTTCAGCAAGGTTGCCTATCTGTGGGTCAAATTGCTATTCATCAGTTTCTTCCTGGGCCTGGCATTCAACCTCCCGTTTAAAATATACCTCAGGAAGAAGCGAAGGAATAAAAAGATCAAAGACGGACTCTTTAAATTCTGCAAGAAGTACATTCTCAAAACCCCCATGATCAATACCGGGATCCTGTTTATTACTTATGGCATTACATCGGGATTCATGCTTTACCAGCTGTTGTTTCATGGTGATTTCAATGAGATCACGATTAGGTTTTACAGGCAGTTCTTCTTTATCATGATCGTTTCCTCAGTGCTGAACCTCATGTTTGTCTATTTCTGGCAGAAGCACCGTGTTCATATCAAATACCTCGAGTTCTTTTTTACATCGGACGAACTCAGAAAAAGAATATTCAACATCAAAGTGGGAAAAATCAAGAACAGGCTCTGGATTTCCAGTGCCATGACGACCTTCCTACCCTTACTGATCGTTTTATTCTATATGCTGATCAGTATAACAAATGTTCGCGATATCCTGGACGGCCCTCCGACAGAGGAACAGGTAGACATCCTGATTGGTAAGTACCAGAGCTATTTTGACGATCCCTCTATGAATTCCGATGAGGGCGTGATCTACGTAAACCTTTTCGACACATATATTATGCTCATCGGTACCTTTAGCGGGATCGTGATCTCATTCTTCTACCTTCTCTTGTTCATTCGGTGGACCACACGTGATATCGTGTACCCGGTGAAAGAGCTGTTGCTGAACATGCAACGTACAGGACGGGGAGAGATGGAATCATATAGCATTGTTAGGACCAATGATGAGATCGGAGAGCTTGCAGAGGGCTATAATGAAATGAGTGGCAAGATCAAGGATTATATCGAGAACATTTCAAAGATGAATGAGGCGAATGCACGATTTGTGCCCAGGCAATTCCTCGAATATCTTGGGAAGGACAGCATCGCTGATATTCAGCTCGGCGACCAAGTGCAGAAAGAGATGACGGTACTTTTTACCGATATTCGTGATTTTACTAGCATTTCTGAACAAATGACCCCCAAGGAAAATTTCAACTTCCTGAATAACTACCTGGGGTATATGGAACCCGTAATCAGGAATAATGGTGGTTTTGTAGATAAATACATCGGGGACTCCATCATGGCGCTCTTCCCTGATAACACAGAAGATGCCATCAATGCCTCCATTGAAATGAGGATCAAACTCTCCGAGTTTAATCATATTATTAACCAGTTCGGTCAGCATCCCATCGATTCCGGCATTGGCATACATACCGGATCATTGATGCTAGGAATTGTAGGTGGTGAAGGAAGAATGGAAGGAACGGTCATTTCTGACGCCGTAAACCTGGCCGCCCGTCTGGAAGGACTGACAAAGGTATACGGATCAAAAATTCTCATCACGGAAGAAACGCTGATAAAGCTCAACGATCCGACACTCTACAATTATCGCTTCCTTGATGTTGTAAAAGTAAAGGGCAAGAATGAAGCTGTATACATTTTCGAGATCATCGATGGTGATCCGGAGGATATCAGGGAGTTAAAAAGTCAAACCAAGGAGCTCTTTAACCAGGCCATTCAACACTATAAGAATAAAGAATTTACCGAAGCACTCAAGAATTTCACCGAAGTACAGGAGATCAATCAGGAAGACCAGGCTGCGGCATTATATATGAAACGATGCCAGAAATTTATCGAACTTGGTTTCCCTGAAGACTGGGACGGAGTAGAGCGCTTCAATTAATGCAAGTATTTACAAAACAATATATCGTAGAAAACGTTTTATAATAAAGCAGCAATCACCGATTTATGAAGTATCCAGAAGCGAGAGATTTTATAATCAAGAAGCTATCAAATGAACTTGATCCCAATCTAACCTATCACCGTATAGAGCATACGCTTGATGTGCTGAATGCAGCCGGCAATTTCGCTGAACTCGAAGGCATCAGTGCACATGACAGGATCATACTCGAAACCGCAGCCCTCTTTCATGATTCCGGCATGTTGACGACCTATATCGGACACGAAGATGCCAGCGTTGATATTGCACGGAAATACCTGCCGGAATACGGCTATGAGACCAGGGATATTGATCTTATTTCAGATATGATCATCACCACAAAGTTACCTCAAAGTGCCAGTACATTTCTGGAAAAGATACTTTGCGATGCCGACCTGGACTACCTGGGCAGGGAAGATTTCTTCATGATAGCACAGCAGTTGCAGTACGAGTGGAACATACTGAATATCAGACACACTACACTACGTGAGTGGTATGAATTGCAGATCATGTTTCTCGGTAACCATGTATTTTTCACCAAGTCTGCTCAAAAACTGCGCGATGAGAAAAAAGCAGATAATCTGAAACAGGTGCAGGAGCTGGTTTGTTTTATGGATAGATCATAGGCATCGGGCCTTTCCCCGTACCTACGTCCTGCGAACCGCGAACTGAAAAATAATTTATTAAACATATATTAAACCGCTCGAAAAAATAATTCCTATATTTGTGTTGATTAATTTTCAGCCATTAAAACCCTTAATACAATACGCATGGAAAGCATGTTAAAAAAGATCATCCTTGTACCTACAGATTTTTCTGAGGTATGTGGCAATGCCATCAATCAGGCTGCCGGTGCAGCAAAGCACCTGCAATACAAACTAGTACTGCTTCATGTTATCGATAAGAACACCCGATCATTTCTGAAAAATGAAGGGCAGGCTGTTGATTATGTCAACAAGCAGCTCGAGAGCATTGCGGCCAGCGTAATTGCCGACTTTGGTATCGAGGTTGACACCATTGCTAAAGAAGGTGATATCTTCTCTACAATCAGTGAAGTAGCTACCGAAGTTGATGCTTCCCTTATGTATCTTGGTACTCATGGCAAGGTAGGAATGCAAAAACTTACCGGAAGCTATGCCATTAAGGTAGTTACCAGCTCCCCGGTTCCCGTGATCGTCGTGCAGAAACGTCAGTTCGACGGCCCTTACAACGAGATCGTATTCCCAATCACCAGCGATTCAGGTATCTGGGAGAAAACCGAATGGGCAGTTCACATTGCCAAACAATTTAAGGCAACAATCAAGATTTATCAGCATGCCGGCGAAGCTATCGACAAAGTCGTTGCAGGCATTACCAGCCACTTTCATAAAAATGATGTTAAATACACCATTGATGTTGCGCAAAAATCAAGCGGTTTCTCTAACCAGGTAATCGACTTTGCAACAACCAACAATTCGGATATGATCCTCATCATGACCAACCCCGAAAAAGGAGTTACTTCCTTTATCCTTGGAAGCTATGATGAAGAAATGATCTTCAACACCTCACAAATTCCTGTGATGTGTGTGAACCCACGTGACTACAACTGGAAAAAGATTGTACCGTACTAGTAGCGACGGTGATTGAAATTTGTAGTTTCTTTTTTATTGTGCTGCACTAGCTAAACTCCAGTATCAGCATGGTGATATCATCGGCCTGCTCTGCCTCGTTCGCAAATGTTTCAATCTCTGATACAATTCGTTCAGATATTTCTTTCGGTTTCAAACCCATGGAATCGCTGAGGATATTTGACAGGCGATCTTCACCGAAGAGTTTATCCAGGGTGTTCACAGCTTCTGATATGCCATCGGTATATAGAAAAATCTTTTCTCCTTGTTTGAGAATAGTCCTTTCATGGCCATAATCCAGTCCGGGCATGCTGCCCAGTGGTATGCCGTGAGTTCCGGGAAGGATGACAGGATCTTTTCCTGCACTCAGTAGAAGAGGAAGATTGTGTCCCGCATTCGTATAATGAAGTTCCCCTGTTCTCATATTCAGTTTTCCAATGAAGAAAGTAACGAACATCGACTGTGCATTATTTTCCCCAAGGTCTCGGTTGATCTCATTGGCAATCAAGTCTGTAGAAAGTCCCTTGCTTACTTTTGCACGAAATAGTGTGAGTGTCTTAGCCATGAAGAGGGCAGCAGGTATTCCCTTACCTGAAACATCCCCGATAGCAAAATACAAACACTCATCATGAACTATAAAATCGTACAGGTCTCCCCCTACCATTCGGGCAGGCTTCAACATGCCATATAACCCAACCTTCTCCCATCCGGGGATCTGCTCCGACACAGGAAGCATCTGCTGTTGAATGTTGCTTGCAATTTCAAGCTCACTTTCCATCCTCTCTTTCTGCGCGGTGGTCTCTTTAAGGTTCCTGATGTAGTCGCGGAGCTGTACCTGCATAACACTGAATGACTTACCCAGCTGAGCAATCTCATCATTCCCCCTGAAAGAAGGCACCTGAAAATCAAATTCACCGGCACCTATCTTGCGGGTAGCAAAAGCCAACTTCTCAATAGGCTTCACAAATCGCCTCAAAATATAAAAGATGAGAAATGCCAGTATCACAAATCCGGCTATGCCTATCGCAATTAACTTGATAAATAATATATGTATGCCTTCATACAATTCACTCTCCAGAAACAAAATACCCAATGACCAGTTCGTAGATGGAACACTGGCATAGCTGATCCAGCGATCGCGATTAAATTCAATTTCTATCGAGCTCAGGGAAACAATGCCGGTTTCACCTTCAGTCATCTTTGCAAATATCTCTTTGGCACTCGGGGATTTAACTTCATCAAAGATGTTATATACTTTTTTCTGACCTGATGAATCAATATCCGGCCAGGTAACAATATTTCCTTTGGATGAGATCAGAAAACCACGACCGGAGTCAAAAAACTTAATATCTTCGATTAATTCCTGAAGGCCTTTCAGTGACAGGTCAGCTGTGACTACACCCGCAAAAACAGCTCCCTGACCACGGTCACGATAAAAAGGCACCGCATATGTGGCCATCAGTACCTCTCCCCCGCCCTGATCAAAATAGGGTTCAGACCACCCTCCTGCTCCACTATCACGTACATCAGTATACCACTTCTTACTGGTATACCTGTATTCATCATTGGCCAGGTCTTTGAATGCAATAGAATCTCCTGCATTGTACAGGTATGGCGCTAAATAAAAGGTGTCTGAACCTTCTATCCTGGGAGCAAAAGCAATACTGGCACCATAGATTAATGAGTTATTAAGCAATACTTCCTCTACAACTGCCCTCATCCCTACAAACATGACTGTATCGCGATTCTGGATGACCGAAGCAATGTTAATAGGAACATTTTCCACACTCTGTAGTACGTTTTCTATACGTGCAACAGTCAGTTCGGTAAGCTTCTGTGCATCATTCTTGGCATCCTGCAAAGCAAGGTTCCTGGAAATAGTGTAGTTATAATACAGAATTACAAACATTACCAGAAAGCCAACCGACAGCAGCGAAATGCTGATCCTGAATGCCAAACCTTTCGTCTTAAACATGATGCTAATTTAATAAAAACACAAAGCTAAAAAATTAAAACTGACCAGAATACGTTATACCTTGTACCTATTTCGATATTTTTTCTATTTTTGTTATACAAACTAACCTCTCAAATTAATTTATATGGCACAGCAACTGAACGATATTGTTCTCGTACCTACCGATTTTTCCGAAACATGCCAGAATGCCATCAACCATGGTGTTGAACTGGCAGAGTTCCTCGATTATAAACTGGTTCTCCTCCATGTTATCAATCGTGAATCGAAGTCACAACTCAAAAAGGAAAACCTCGATTTATCGGCCATCACCGAAAAACTGGATGATATTGCCAATGAAATTCGTGAAAATTCACGTATCACGATAGAAACACTAACCCGTGAGGGAAGTATCTTTGATGAGATTCATGGTTCTGCCTCCAACATCGGTGCAAAACTTATGGTCCTTGGAACCCACGGTAAAAAAGGCATGCAATATCTTGTCGGCAGCTTTGCACTTAAGGTTGTCACCAAGTCGCCGGTTCCAACAGTAGTTGTTCAGGAAAAGTCATTTGGAAAAGGGTACAAAAACATTGTTTTCCCTATCAATAGCTTTACCGAAGCCCGTCAGCAGGTTCAGTGGGCTATACATATGGCGAAAACTTTTGGATCCTTCATTAATATTTTCCGCGAGCCGCACACAGATCCAATTCTTGCCAATAAAATCAATATAGTAAGCAATCAGATAGAAGAGGCTTTTAAAAAGTATGGCACAGAATATAAGATCCAGGATGCTGAAAAGTCAGGCAAATTTGCCGAAAGGATGCTTGATTATGCCGTGGAAGAGAAGGCAGATATGATCATGATCATGACTGATGCCGATATTTTCTCACCCGATTTCAATGCCGGAGCATGGGATGAAAAGATGATGTTCAATAAAGCCCAGATACCCGTAATGTGTATCAACCCGGTGATGACCGGAAAGGTATACTATGAATATATCACACTTATTTAAGCAGCATCCCTTTCGGGTGATCCTGGTTCTTGCCGTGATCATCCGTCTTGTAGCTGTTATTTTCTCCAAAGGCTTCGGCTGGTTCGATGATCATTTTCTTATTATTGAAGCTTCCCAGTCATGGGTCGACGGTTATGATTATAACCGCTGGCTACCTGGTAGCGAAGGCAATACAGGGCCCGGAGGGCATAATTTCTTTTATGCAGGGCTCCACTTTATCATCTTCAAATTTTTTTCTTACATAGGCTTCACCGACCCGCAGGGAAAGATGTACGTTGTCAGGCTCCTACACGCAGCCTTATCCCTCGCTGTTGTGGTACTGGGATATCGGATCACCCTCAAACTTTCGGGACAAAAGGGAGCAAACATTGCTGGCTTGTTGCTTGCTCTGCTATGGCTCTTCCCTTTTATAAGTGTCAGGAACCTGATCGAGTTTACCTGTGTCCCCTTTCTCCTCTGGGGCAGCTGGATACTTATGGATAAAGAAAAGAAGAGAAAACTGCTGCTAAATGGCTTTCTGGCAGGACTGGTGCTTGGCATCGCTTTCTGCATGAGGTTTCAATCCATGGTGTATATTGGTGGTATCGGGCTGGGGCTAATGCTCCTGGGCCGATGGAAAGAGGCCTTTGGTACCGGTTTTGGGGTAATCGTAAGTGCTTTTCTTTTCATGGGCAGTATCGATATCTTTATATGGGGTTACCCATTTGCCGAACTCATAGAGTACATTAATTATAATATGTACAATTATGCCGAATACACGGTCGGACCATGGTACCAGTATATCCTGGTCCTTCTACTGTTGACTGTTCCACCTGTCAGCTTCTTTCTCATATTCGGATATTTCTATGGATTTATAAAAGACTGGAAAAAATACATTCTGATTTTCCTGCCGGTAATGTTGTTTCTCATCTTCCACTCATATTACCCCAATAAACAGGAAAGGTTTATCCTCCCAATAGTCCCGTTTATCATTATTGCCGGAACAGCCGGATGGCTCAGCTTCCAGGAACAGTCAAAATTCTGGCTGAAAAGAAAGATGCTGAACAGCATCTTATGGGGGTTTTTCTGGCTTATCAACATTAGCTTCCTACTGGTGATCTCCACCACATATAGTAAAAGGGCCCGCGTGGAAAGCATGACATATTTGTCAAAATATCCCAAGATCGACAATATCCTGGTCGAGAACTCTAATAAAGCCGGCATCAACCTCTTGCCTATGTACTATCTTGACCAATGGGTTGGTTATTCTGAGATCACCAATACCAAGAATGCAGCTGCTGCAAAACAATGGTACATAGATTATCAGATCAATCCACCGGATTTTATGATTTTCGAAGGAGAAAACAACCTGGACGTCCGCCTGGAAGAAGCCCTGGAAGAGTTCCCCGGAATGGTTTACGAAACTACGATCTCACCGGGAATGATCGACCGTATTTTGTTCTGGTTGAACCCGATAAATGAGAATCAAAATGCGTATATTTACAGGAATACGTATACCCGTCCGAAAAAAATCGAGTAAGAAGGATGAAAGCTGAAGAAGCAAAACAAAAAATTGCTGAACTGAGTGCACAGATACATCAGCATAATTACAATTATTATGTGCTGTCGTCGCCGAAAATCAGTGATTATGACTTCGACATGATGCTGGAGGAACTGATCCTGCTGGAGAAGGAGTTTCCACAGTTTGCCGATCCGAATTCACCAACAAAGCGCGTCGGGGGTGATATCACAAAGGATTTCCCGACCGTAGAACATCGTTTTCCCATGCGCTCGCTATCGAATACCTATTCGGAAGAAGAGGTAGAGGCATTCGACCAGCGGGTAAAGAAAGATCTGGAAATAATCCCCGAATATGTATGTGAGCTGAAGTATGATGGTGTAGCCATATCCATCACCTATAAGAATGGTAAATTTGTCAGGGCAATCACACGTGGTGATGGCTCTAAAGGCGATGATGTGACGTCGAATATTCGTACCATCAGAAGCATACCTCTGCACCTTCAAGGCAGTTTCCCTGCCCTCCTGGAAGTAAGAGGAGAGATCTTTCTGCCCCATGCAGGTTTTAATAAGATCAATGCCGAACGTGAGGAAGCAGGTGAAGCACGTTTTGCCAATCCACGCAATGCTACCTCAGGCAGCATAAAGACGCAGGATTCTTCTGAAGTCGCCAAACGTCCCCTTGATTGCATTTTCTACAGCGTACATGGTGATGAGCTTCCCCATCATTCCCATTATGAAAACCTTATGGAGGCCCGCAAATGGGGCTTCAGAACATCTGATTACATCATCAAGACTTCGGATCATCAGACTATATTTGATTTCATCCATGAGATGGGAAAAGCAAGGCCGGAGCTTCCCTTTGACATCGATGGCGTTGTTATCAAGGTAAATGATTTCGATCAGCAGGAGATACTCGGCTTTACAGCAAAAAGCCCCCGCTGGGCCATTGCCTACAAATTCATGGCTGAGCAGGCTTCTTCTCAACTTCTGTCGGTTACATACCAGGTAGGCCGTACAGGTGCTGTTACCCCTGTGGCCAATTTGACACCCGTTCCCCTGGCGGGAACGGTGGTAAAACGAGCATCACTCCATAATGCCGATATCATTGCGAAGCTGGATCTTCATGAAGGGGATCATGTGATCGTTGAAAAAGGAGGTGATATCATCCCTAAAATTACGGGAGTTGTTTTAGAGGACCGTATCACAGCTTCAGAGCCAATACGCTTCATAACACATTGTCCTGAATGTGGAAGCGCGCTGATACGCGATGAAGATAAGTCTGCACACTATTGTCCAAACGAATCGGCTTGTCCGCCGCAGATCAAAGGACGCATAGAGCACTTCATCAGCCGTAAAGCGATGGACATCGACAGCCTGGGTGAAGGAAAAGTTGAGATCCTTTTTGAACACGGACTGCTTAAGGATGCTGCAGACCTGTATCGACTTAGCTATGATGATATCCTGGGTCTGGAAAAGGTATACCCTGCCGATGAAGAAAAGAAGGAGCGGAAAGTAAGTTTCAAAGAAAAAAGCAGTAAGAATATTATTGATGGAATTAAAGCTTCCCTGAATGTCCCCTTCGAACGTGTATTATTTGCACTCGGCATCCGTCATGTAGGTGAGACCGTTGCCCTGACACTGGCACGTCATTTCGGCTCTATACACGCCCTTGCTGCGGCAGAACAAGAAACACTTACAGACATTCATGAAATTGGAGAGCGCATTGCAGAATCAGTCATAAGCTATTTCGGTAATCCTGTAAACCAAAAGCTTGTTGCTCAGCTGGAAGCCTCCGGAGTACAAATGGAGATCAAAGACCATGATACAGAACGATTGCAGACACTGCAAGGTAAATCCTTCGTGATCAGCGGTACTTTTGAGGGATATTCACGGGATGAGGTCAAGAAGATGATCGATAAGCATGGCGGAAAAAACATTTCCAGTTTATCTTCTAAAACAGATTACCTTATCATCGGCGAAAATGCAGGGCCATCCAAGCTTCAAAAGGCTGAGAAACTAAAGATCTCCGCAATCCGTATTCAGGATTTTATCCAGATGCTGGAGTAAGCCTTGTTTTTTGAATAAGCGCTACGCGCTTAAGATAAAGATTGGGGGTGCACATTTGCTATAGTTGGGGAAGTGCGATGCACTTCTTTGAAATGATATCGTCAAGGTTCTATTAATGGAATACCGCGGAGCAGTTATCGCATAGTATGAATTATTGAGAAATTAAGATGCACTTCTTGGAAATGATATCGTCAGGATTCTATTAATGGAATACCGCGGAGCAGTTATCGCATAGTATGAATTATTGAGAAATTAAGATGCACTTCTTGGAAATGATATCGTCAGGATTCTATTAATGGTATACCGCGTAGCGGTTACTCAAATATAGGGGGGCGGAGTTTCGTGTGCAGGCCAAGCGCGTAGCGCTTGTTCAATAAAAAAACCGATAATGGATCATTACCGGTTTAATATTTTTTTTCTCAGTTTCTTCTTATTCGCTGATCTTTCGTTTTCTGGCGTTGTATAGCTTGCGGCCGGCATAACCCAGTGCAAGAGAAATCAGTATCATCACGCCTTCAGCTATGGGCGATCCGCCGATCGGGACATCTCCGCCACCCGGATCCGGTGGATCAGGTGGTTGTCCGGGTGGTGGTGGGGCGCCATAAACGGTGATCCCGACCACCACAACTAACACGAAGATAAGTAACAATACCCCTATTGATCTTTTCATAACCGCAAATATATAAATTCCTTATCGTTTTATATATGTTTCTGTAACCTTTACTTCGTGATCAGTATCTTTTCAGAATATACTGCTTTGTTTGTGATCACTTTAACGATATAATAACCAACCTCATCGCTAACAAAAATCCTGGTGCTTGCATTGTTCACCGTGGATTTACTTGTAATCAGGTTACCTGTTATATCATAGACATGGATTTCTTTAATAAGTTGCTCGCTATCATTTATGATAAAGGCATCAGTACGATCGCTAAAGATCCGGATGGGCTCAACTACTCCATCCTCTATGCCAAATTCCAAGTCATAAAAGTGAATAATAAACCTGTCTTTAGGATCATATTTGTCTGCATCGAACTCATAATAGCCCTCAGCCCTCAGGTCGGTCCAATCCTGTTGCGGTTCGAATGTATCTTCCAGCATAATACTGATACTCTGTGGAAATGTATTCATGGATGCTTCATCAGCAACGATTTTATACGTATCATCTTCAATCGGTTTGAAGTGAAGTGGAACACTTACATCATCACCAACAAGCATTGGCCTTGCGTCTACACTTAACCTACGTTGATCCGAACTCATAGTAAAAAGATCAGTTGAAAAATTTGAATACTCACTATCCTTGAAGGTTCCGTCATGATTTACATCATAATCATTGGTGACATCGTCTCCTTCTTTGAAACGGATATAAGCTTCACAGCCACTATCTCCACCACCTTCTGTGAATACCCTGAGTAAGTTAGGATATTCATCTTCTTTCATGTAGGGTAGTATGTTTTCTACCCGGTCAGTAGGGTTAAATTGGAAAGATGAGACGCTACCACCTGAGGCTTCAATAAAGAAAGATTGTCCTGGTTGGATATAGCGGGCAGAACTGTTTCCACCTGTTCCCTGCACATAATTCACATAGCTATTGGTGGCAGGATTCCAAACTCTGGACCTTGGTTTTAAATTCGTCTGGTTTCCATACATGATATCCCAACTGATCGGAGACGTATATGGATTCCCTATTAGTGCACTGCTATCAACTAAAATAGCATCAAAATTGTAGGTCATATTACTTAGCACTAAGTTATCAACCCACATCAAATCCCTAGTTGAAGCTGTCTGTCCGCCTAGGCTGATTACAAATCCATATCCTGAAGGGGTCAGACGTGAAGGAGCGTAAATATTATACCACTCTTGAGTAGCAGTTCTCCACTCGAAAGCATAAGTACTCAAAACTTGCATATCCCAGTCGTCAAGAATTGCCCCAGAGACAGGTGCAGCCACCTGGTGCATATAATAATCTGATGCAGTTGATGCAAAATATAATGTGCGGTGTACCTCGATATGTCCATCTTCAATGGAATATGCACTATAATTTATTGTGTTAGGGATAAAAGCTGATGATACAGTACCTATGCCAGTCCCGGTTTCACAGATAATGTTTCTGGAACCACCCATGAGATCTATATTCCCAGTAACCGTAAGTCCATTACTTTGAGGAATTGACATTTCAGCAAAATGGTTAACCCTGAGATTTTGAACTGTCGAGTGTGTATTAACGGTCTTTCCAGCGTATTCATTAGCAGGATTATTCGGATAGATGATATCATCGGTTGCAACAGGAATTCCAGCTGGACTCCAGTTATTAGCATTATCCCATAGGCCGTTTACAGATCCATCCCAGCATTTATGGTTTAAAACAATATCACAACCAGAAGTTAAGTAGGATTCT
>QMPN01000029.1 GCA_003648575.1 Bacteroidota bacterium | reverse complement strand
CTGTGCATTGGCATAAGGATCATTTTTCTCAGCCATGAACTCATCAATAGCCTGTTGTTCGGTAGGATCCTCCGATACAGCTTCTGCCGTGGGGGAGACAGCAGCATTTGGATCATAGTTGGTGATATAATCCAACAATACATCCAGTTGCTCATCACTCAGGTCGTTAGGTGGCATTGGGATCTTATTATATGCTTCGAATTGCTTCACGGCATATTCATCACCCCCGGCTATCACCTCTTGCGAGTTCCTGATAAAAGGTTTTAACCATTCTCTGTCCAGCCTATCGGTAACATCCTGGAGATCGGGACCAATGAGTTTGCCCTTACCAATGGTATGGCATGCCGAGCAAACCTGGAAGAGCTGTTGCCCATCGTCCTGTGCCTGAACCTTAAATCCAAATAAACTGATCAGGATCAGAAGAGCTGAAATGATTGAAAGAAAACGTTTTCCCCGAGTCTTTCTGAATGACTTATACATAAAAAATTGATTTAATATGAAAGACAATTTCTATTGATCATATAAAAATAAGAAAAACCTAGGTTGAGAATTCTGACCACCGGTCAACCTACCCTCATAGAAGAGCATTTTATAAAAAAAAATGCCAGGTACTCCGCGGTTTTTGCGGCGTATCCGGCTCGATATTTCCGGCAATAATGTTGCTGGTATTGCTCTTGATTTCTCCTATTCCCACTACAAATACAATGTTAGTTAAAAATGCAATGGTAAAAATATATTGAAAAAAGAGAAGATACAAAGATTCAGGTAGTGAAATACCTGAATATGAGGTGATTTATAAGGGTTCTAAATAAGTTAGGTAATTACCAGCTTCCACCGGCACCACCACCGCCGAAGCCACCACCGCCGAAGCCGCCAAAGCCACCGCCTCCGCCACCACCACCAAATCCTCCGCCGGATGAGCCACCCCAGCCTCCGCTGCTGCCGCCCACCATAGAGCCGAGCCAGAAAGCGGTCCATGGCGACATGTTTTTGCTGCCAATGGTCTTTGCACGGCGTGAAGCCCGATTGATAAGTATGAAGATAATAATGAAGATGATAAATGGTATATAGGCGAACCAGCCTGCAGACTTGCTGCCGGTATATTCATCGGAGCTATATTCGCCGGCTGCCAGTTCCATCAGAACTGTTGTGCCTGCATCTAGGCCTCCATAGTAGTCGTATTGTTTGAAATAAGGGATCATCTCATAGTCGACGATCTGCCCCGCTGTAAAATCAGGAATGGCACCACCAAGGCCATAGCCAACAGAAATGAATGCATCTCCACGATCATTGCCTACCTTGGGTTTGATCACTACTACAACACCATTGTCAAATTCGCGCTGTCCTACACCCCATTTATCTCCAATGCCGCTTGCATATTGCTCAATATCATAGCCAGCAAGGTCGTTTGTAAGAATTACCAGGATCTGGTTCGAGCTTGTATCATTAAAATGGACGAGCTTGTTTTCCAGTGCCCGTACTTCATTTGCTGAGAGGGTACCCGTATAATCCACTACCAGACGGGGAGGGGTAGGCCTGTCGGGAAGATCCTGAGCTTTTATGGATGTAACACCAAAAAGCAGTATGAAAAAAGGTATAATGTATTTAATTGCTTTCATGGCATTTGCTAGTTTTCCCCAAAGGAGATCTCGTCCGATAATTCATTTACATCATCTGTTTGATATGGAAAGTGCTTCTTCAGGTATGCACCCGTTTTGGTGATCCCATCGACCAGGCCATCGGTGAACTTCTCTTCCCTGAAGGCATCCAGCATCTCTGCTTTGAGCTCATCCCAGAAATCATCCGGCACCACTTCGTTGATGCCCTCATCGCCGATCACGGCAAACTTGCGGTTCTTTACTGCCAGGTAGAATAAAACCCCATTTCGTAGTTCTGTTTTATGGATCTTGAGCTTCTTGAATACGTTCAAAGCCTTGTCCATCACCTCACCTTTGCATTTGGAGTCGATATGTACCCTGATCTCGCCGCTGGTATCCAACTCGGCGTTCATGATAGCCTGTTTGATATCATCACGCTGTTCGCGTGTGAAAAAATCCTGTGCTGATTTTGACATCTTCCTTTGTATTAGTCGAGGTAATCACCCACGTCAGGAGCTTCTTCAGCACCTTCTTTGGCTTCAAAATATGTTTTCTGTTCAAAACCGAACCACGACGCAAGCATGCGCGGGAAAAACCTCCTGATATAGGTATTGTAATCCCTGGTGGCTTCGTTGAACTTCCGCCTGGCATTGCTAATGCGGTTCTCAGTGCCTTCCAGCTGCCGTTGCAAGTCCATATAGTTCTGGTTGGCCTTGAGGTCAGGGTATTTTTCTACCACAACCAGCAATTTTGAAAGTGCACTTGTAAGCCCTTCCTGAGCCTGTTGAAACTGCTGTATGCTCTGAGCATTGAGGTTGGTTGGATCAACAGTAACGGATGTAGCTTTGGCCCTTGCTTCTACCACCTCAGTGAGTGTTTCCTGCTCATATTCCGCATAGGAGCGAACAGTCTTTACAAGGTTGGGAATGAGGTCGGCACGACGCTGATAGTCGTTTTCAACCTGCGACCACTTTTCAGTTACGCCTTCGTCGAGACGGACCATTTTGTTGTAAGTAGAAATGCCGGAGAATAGCAGTACCAGTCCGATGATAAGTATCAGACCAACGATAATAATTCCGATCAGTGCTTTAGGTTTCATATGATATTGGATTAAAATTAATCTATCAAATCAATACTTCTTTTCACAAACTCTGTCAGGGCCTGGCCTTTAAGCATATTTTGTGATAAGAGCGCGAGGTCGTATGCCTGTTTAATGACCTTGTCTTGCTTTTCATCTTTCTTCTCGCCCAGGATCTTGCCCATGATCGGATGGTTGGTATTCACCACAGGTTATACTGTTCGGGAAAGTTTTCCATGCCCATCATGCCACCACCACCAAGGGCCGACATGTCTTTCATCCTGCGCATAAACTCAGGCTTGGTAATCATGAAAGGTACGTCATTTTCGGATAAGTTTTCAAATACAACGCTGAATTGCTCCTTATTGATATTCCTTTCTATCACAGGCTTAAGCGTTTCTTTTTCCGTATCCTCAAGCTTCGATGGAACCTCCTCATCTTTATTGATCAGCTTGTCTACGGTATCGGAATCTACACGTGTGAAACGCGTAGTACTTTCCTTCTGTTCCATAGTGTTGATGAAATGGCTGTCGAGGACACCATCAAATATCACGATGTCGTATCCTTTTTCTTTAGCTGCCTCTATATAGCTGTGTTGATCTTCAATATCACTGGTATACAGGATGATGAGGTTTTTGTCTTTGTCTGTCTGCTGCTTTTTAATATGCTTTTCATATTCATCGATAGTGAAGTACTTGCCTTCAGTATTTTTATAGAGCATGAACTTCTTGGCACGTTCGGAAAACTTCTCCTCGGTGATGATGCCATACAGGATAAATACCCTGATGTCATCCCATTTCTTTTCAAAGCCTTCGCGGTCTTTTTTGAAAAGCTCTTCCAGCTTGTCGGCCACCTTGCGCATGATGTATCCTGAGATCTTCTTCACACTGGCATCGTTTTGCAGGTACGAACGGGAAACGTTCAGCGGAATGTCCGGTGAGTCGATCACACCGTGCAGCAGTGTAAGGAAATCCGGAACGATGCCTTCGACAGAATCGGTCACGAAAACCTGGTTGCAATAGAGTTGGATCTTGTCTTTCTGGATCTCAATATTTTTCTTCACCTTCGGGAAATAAAGAATCCCGGTCAGGTTAAATGGATAGTCTACATTGAGATGGATCTGAAAGAGCGGATCATCGAAAGTCATGGGGTAGAGCTCACGATAGAACTTCTTGTAATCTTCATCTGAACAGTCTGTAGGCTTCTTTTTCCAGAGAGGATCTGTGTTATTGATGATCCTTGGCTTTTCTACCTCAATGGTTTTGTCATTGCCTTCTTCATCTTTCTCGCCTTCTACGGTCTCAGTCACCTTTTCCATTCCGAACTGTATCGGCACCGGAAGAAACTTGCTATACTTGTTCAGCAGGCCGAGGATGCGGGATTCTTCCATGAATTCTTTTGAATCTTCATCAAGGTGCAGAACAACCTCTGTTCCCCTGTCTTCTTTCTCTGTTTCGGTGAGCGTATACTCAGGGCTGCCGTCACATTCCCATTGCATGGCTTTGGTCTGGCCGCCTTTTTTGTATGTTTTGGTGCGCAGAATAACTTTGTCTGATACCATGAAAGCAGAATAGAATCCGAGTCCGAAATGCCCAATGATGGCATTTTTTTCTGCTTCTGTCTTGGTCTTGAATTTTTTCACAAACTCTTCAGCACTTGAAAAAGCGATCTGGTTGATATATTTGTCAATCTCTTCCGCGTTCATTCCAATGCCACGGTCCTTCACAGTTAGTGTGCCCGCCTCTTTGTCGAGGATAACCTCAATGCTCAGATCACCCATCTCACCGCTGAACTTACCAGCCGAGGCAAGGGTTTTCAGTTTTTGAGTGGCGTCAACGGCATTAGAAACGAGTTCTCTCAGAAATATCTCATGATCTGAGTAGAGGAACTTCTTTATAATCGGAAAAATGTTTTCGGTCTGTACGTTAATCTGTCCTTTTTGCATGTTATATCGATTGTTTTATGTTCTGAAAGGGTAAAATCAAAGCCTGTGCCAATGCACTGTTTCTGCCATTATGACGTGTTTTGTATATTTACCACGGATGGGAACAATCATAAATGTCGCAGCTGTCATTATCGGCAGCCTCATAGGATTGCTGATAAATCAGAAATTGCCAAAGAAGATCATCACCATTATCTTTCAGGTGATGGGGCTTTTTACGCTTGTGCTGGGGGTTAGCATGTCGCTAAAATCAGAGCATTACCTGGTGATAATAGGCAGTTTGGTATCCGGGGCTGTGATTGGCGAATGGATCGATCTCGACAAGTACATGAAGCGTTGGAGCGAAAAGTTGAAGAAGCGCCTGAAGATGGGCAATGATAAGTTTTCCGACGGCTTGATCACAGCTTTCCTGCTTTACTGCATGGGAACGCTGACGATACTGGGTGCGATTGAAGAAGGTGTTGAAGGAAGCTACGACATCCTGCTTATGAAGTCGCTGATGGACGGTGTTTCTTCCATTGCCCTGGCTTCTGCAATGGGCATTGGGGTTCTGTTTTCTGCTATTCCCTTATTGGTATACCAGGGCGGTCTCACACTCTTCTCTTCTTTCATTGGTGATCATTTTACCGATGTGATCATCAATGACCTGAGCGCTACAGGAGGCATACTGCTCATCGGATTGGGGATAAATATCCTTGAGATCAAAAGCCTGAAGATACTGAACATGATACCTGCCCTGGTAATCGTTGTGATCCTGTCATATCTCATCTACTGACAGACATCTACATTTTTACAAGCTTACATGCAGTGGATCGCTGACCATCTGAAATGCGCACGATATAACTTCCTCTGTTCAGCTTCCCGATATGAAGTTGCGGATCCATCCCGGCAGGGAAATATTCACAATATTGCAGCTCTGAAATGCTATTGTATATTTCTACACTGATGCCACTTGTTGTGCTTTGCGATAATTGTACCTGAACACGATCATGAGCCGGATTTGGGTAGAGGGTGGCCTGAAGTGAGGGCATCAGGTTTTTGTTTACGATGATCTTTTCTCCGGTATTTACAATAGCTGCATTATGATCTTTGCTGTTGCACTCAAAATACATATCAGGATCGGCCTTCACACTAAGTATGGCGCCATACAAAGCTGAAAACCCCTCCCTCAACATGGCTACCGCTGACGCTTTGATATCGAGATTTCCTCCTGCATGAACTGTTACATTCCCTTTTGGCAGCAGGGTAGTCACATAGTTTCCGGCAACAACTTTCTTCCCGAGGAGGCTCCAGTTTCCGATCACATGAACATTTTGAAAATAGGTATCGGTGAGGATGACCTCATTTACCACTTCTTCGAGGATGTCGAGAGGCAGCACATCATGCCAGGAGGTTTGTTCCGGCTCTATGACAACATCGAACATGGAATTGCCGTCTCGCAGGTCGATGGCACTGTAATACGGTATGTATGTAGGGTCGGTGAAACGTTCAAATTCAATAGTAGGATAATATAAGGGCTGGATGATGGGTACCAGCAATTGAAACCACCAATAGCTGGCCTGTTTGATGATGGGCGACATGCTGGTCAGATCTTTTGGGAGCCATGATCCCGGAAGCCGTTCTGCATCCGTCAGGTCGAAGGTTTTGACCGTGCCACTGAAGGGCCCTGTGTGGTAAGTTACCTTATACCATCCTCCGGAATTGGGATTGGGTTCATTCGTGGAAAATGAAACTCCGATATTCCTGGTGTAATGTGGGTATCCATCACCGTTCATGCTGTTGAGTTCATTGAAGAATGCCTGATGTACACCACCATCCGGATCATACGTATTGTAAATGAGCAGCTGGCGTGCAGCCTCATTGCTCAGAGCATGCTTTGCGAATTCGTCATCCGCCTCATTGGTCTTTTTGAAGTTTTGCAGTGGCTCCGAAATGAGGGCACCCTGGTGAGGGGAGTCGATCGCAATAAAAGTATGCACCGGTAGCGGATCTCCATCCCGTTCTGCTTTCGCGAGTGCATAGCGGGAGATGATACCACCCATGCTCACGCCTCCTGCCACAATAAGCTCTTCTCCGTTGAGGAAAGAAACATAGTCTACAGCAGATGCAAATACCGCAGCATTATTTCTGATGTTCTGTGTGCCAAAAAAATTGTCGAGCAGGTATACGTCATAGCCATTGCTGTTGAAGCATTGGATCAGATCTGCCGCAGCTTTATAATACATCTCCTGCCCATTTGTGTTATACGCATCGAAGCCTTCAGAAAAGATGATGGCATTGAGGCCTCCGGGATTGTTTCCTGCCCACTTGCGTATGGTGTTTCCGGCATTGTCTTTATAGAGACTCTGCGAAGCAGGAATTACCTTGACCTTATATTCCCTGCAGCGGATACTGCCGTCGAAAAATACCACCCTCATCAGGAGTTTGTACTCTCCGATATCAGGAAAGGCATCTGAGGAAGCGTACCATACCACATCCTGCTTCGCGGAGCCATTATATATTGTTGTGTACCCCTGATCGTTGATATTCACTTCCACCTGAAGCATATATAGCAATGCTTCTGAGGGGCTGAAGCGGCTGGTGAAGTTGATATAGTTGTTGCCCTGCTGAACATATATGGGGATAACATCTGCATTGAGGACACAGAGATGAATGCCCTGTATGTTGTTGGCTTTTTGTTCCCATTGGTAGAAGGATGGGTCGTTGGGTGTGTTACCGGTTACGACGTATGCTGTGGATTGGGCTTTCCAGTCGTCACAGATCTGAGCATTTACCGAAATGCATGTTATTAATAGTGCTGGTAGTAAGGGTAGTAATCGTTTCATAATGATAGTTTATAGTTTTAATCCGATTTTAATGCTGATGTCGAAGCTTGGAAAGAATTGAGCTCCTGATTCGTAGTCTTTGTTGTAAATAAACTCATGCTGGCCGGGATCATCCCCCATTTTGTTTTCATTCCTGCTGCTGATAAAGCGAAAACCAAACCCCAGTGCAGGATCGAAATACAGCGGACCGGCGATGCGGATCTGATACCCGGCCATGGCATGAGCAGCAATCATATTCCGGTATACCTGGTAGGTGTTGGGAATACCATTCTGGTATGTTTCGTACATGTCCGCTTGTGTAAACTGGTAAGCCAGCCGGGGTCCGAGATGGAAACCGCTGAATGCTTGTTTCCCGGTGATGAGATAGAAGCTGTAATCAGCCGAAATCAAAAAACCCACTGTCTTCTCTGTCTCAATCCTTGTATAAGCCTCCCCACACGATGTGCATGGGAAAATATACATGATATCGGCACTCAGGCTCTGATCCCTGCCGGTCATAAACTCAACGCCCAGCCGGACACCCATGCTGCTGCTTACCTGGTCACCAAGGAGGCTGATTACATCATATTTGAGGAGCCAGCCTCTCGGAGTAACTTCTTGCGAACGAAGTGAATTGTTTGCTAAGCAAAACATTATAATAATTATTGATATCAAATACTTTTTCATGGGGTTTGGGTTTAAATGGCATTAATTGCTTTCCATTTTTTTGATTCTTTCATCCTGCCGGATGATATAGAGGGTCAGCTCTTCGATCTTTTTCAGAAGCAAATTTTGCATCTTGCCTACTTCAATGCCGTTCTCTTTCAGAGCTTCCGCTGCCGGTATGTCGGGAAGGTGCCCGTGCTCGGAGATATAATTTTCCAGCTGTGTGATGGGCATGAGCTCATATCCTTCCTCGAAAACATAGTCGGGCCAGTCTTCCCTGATCTTCACGGTGACCTCCTCGCAGATGATGGCGCCATTTACAGCCAGCTTGTATCCATAGGTTTCGCTTGTACCTATCCCAACATAGCCATCAAGCCTGTAAATATTATTTCCGCTGATGGTCCAGTCGTCATCGGCCAGTACAGAAGGATTTGTCCAGAAGGCATTGCCTTGTTTGTCGGATCGCAATACCCAACCTTCGATATTTTCTTTGTAGAGATCACTGTCGTACAGCTTGAATTGCCTGGAAAAGATGCGCCCTTGTACATCCAGCTCACAGGATGGGTTGAGTGTGTTTATCCCCATTCGGCCATCATTGAAAATATAATTCTTCGCTGAGAGAAATACAAGCCCGCAGCCGTCCATGCTTATGATTCCGTGCTCTTTATCACCCAGGTAAAAATCGCTACGCCTGAAGTTTACCTGCTCTATAAACAGGCCTTCATGTTCTCCATGCTCTGTCAGGATATGCAGTTTGGCCTGGGGGTTAGTCACATTGCCTATGCCTACCTTGCCGGTGCTGAGCTTTGATGGTGAACTGCTGATGAAAAGGGTGGGGTGGATGCTGTTGAACCCGATCATCAGGCTGTTGTCGATATTGTTTGTCAGACGCTCGCCGGATTCACTTCCAAAGCCTTTGCCAACCACCATGGCCCCGCTGCCAAAACTGTTTGCATTGCTCCCGAAGATCATGGCCTGTGCGCCATCGGCCTGTATCATATTTCCAATGCTCGTCGATTGCTGACCATTTGCGATGGCTTTGAAGCCGGAAGCAAAGGAAGCCTGTCCGCCGGCAATAGTATTGATGCCGATGGCGCTTGACGAATAATGCGGGTTAGATTGTGCTTCCCGGCAATTGGTGCATTGTGCCTGCAAGCTGCCGGAAGCGATGAATGCGGTATTCACCAGCGTGAAAAGGATGATGGTAATAGTACGTTTCATAATAATTCGTTTAGGTTATGAGTAATTGATGCGTTGCTGAGGCAGTGCCTTCAATGGTTAATACCGGAATTGTAAAAATGTCCACACCCTGAAAGAAAATATTTATCAAAAAGTGTGTGGAACGGCCCACTTATTTTTAAAGAATTTAGATGGCGGATATGTATTTATCTTGAATATATTTTCTATTTTAGCAATAATCATTTTTCACCAGAACTTAAACAGCAGCACTATGCAAGATATTGAATGGGGCAGCCTCCCTTTCGGCTATTTCAAAACAGATTTTAATGTCAGGTGTTATAACCGCGACGGTGCCTGGGGCCAGGTAGAGGTTACCGACTCAGAATACATTACTATTCATATGGCCGCCACAGCGCTTCATTATGGGCAGGAAGCCTTCGAGGGGATGAAAGTTTTTCGTGGAGTGGATGGAAAGATCCGTGTGTTCCGATGGGAAGAGAATGCCAGGCGCATGCAACGTTCTGCTGAAGGCATTATGATGGCTGAGCCTCCGCTGGAACTTTTCAAGGAGATGATGCTCAAGGTGGTGAAACTGAATGAAAAATATATTCCGCCTCATGGAACAGGAGCAGCACTTTATCTTCGTCCGCTTCTGATCGGTACAGGCCCCCAGGTAGGTGTGAAACCTGCTGAGGAGTATATGTTTATGATCTTTGTTGGACCGGTAGGCCCCTATTTCAAGGAGGGTTTCCATCCCGTAAGGATGCAAATCGTAAGGGATTACGACCGTTGTGCACCACTGGGAACCGGCCATATCAAGGTAGGTGGAAACTATGCTGCCAGCCTGAAGCCCGCCGCACGTGCAAAGGAAGAAGGCTTCGCTTCCGTGATCTTCCTCGAAGCCAAGGAAAAGAAATATATTGATGAAGCAGGCCCGGCCAACTTTTTTGGTATCAAGGGCAACAAATATATCACCCCCGACTCGCATACCATCCTCCCGTCTATTACCAACATGAGCCTGCGCCAGCTGGCCAAGGATTTGGGTATGGAAGTGGAGCAGCGCCATGTGATGGCTGATGAACTGGGTGATTTCGACGAGGCGGGTGCCTGTGGTACTGCAGCCATCATTTCTCCCATCAGAGAGATCTACGACAGGGAGACAGGCAAATCCTTTACCTATGGTGATGGTGAACCCGGTCCGGTGTCAACCAAGCTTTATAACAGGCTGCGTGCCATTCAATATGGCGAAGAGCCTGATCCCTACGGCTGGACCCTGGTGATCGAATAAAAAAGGTTAGCAGATCCCTGCTTTTGTAAGAATTTCCTCCATTTGCTGTTGAAGCTTGAGGGCTTCTGCCCTGGCTACATCTGCAAAGTCAGTACCTTCCCCGGCATAAATGATACCCCTGGACGAGTTAACAAGGAGCCCGCAATCCTGGTTCAGGCCATATTTGGCCACTTCCTCCAGGCTTCCTCCCTGGGCACCTACTCCAGGAACAAGCAGGAAATGATCAGGAACGATCTTACGGATACTTGAAAGCATTTCTGCCTTGGTAGCGCCAACCACATACATGGTATTATCTGCAGAACCCCATTTTTGGGATATTTCCAGCACACGTTCGTAAACAAGCTTCCCGCTCCCGGTCTTTATCATCTGGAAATCATCCGTTCCCTTGTTGGAGGTCAGTGCGAGCAGAACGATCCACTTTCCTTCTATATCCAGGAATGGCCCCACGGAATCCTGTCCCATATAGGGGGCAACGGTGATCCCGTCGAAGTTCAGGTTTTCAAGAAATGCTTTTGCATACCTTCCTGAAGTATTTCCAATGTCCCCACGCTTGGCATCAGCAATATTAAAAACCTCTTTTTTACGGAGGTAGGCAATGGTCTTCTCCAGCGACTCCCATCCTTTGGTGCCATAAGCCTCATAAAAGGCGATGTTAGGCTTATAGGCGGCAGCCAGATCATGGGTAGCATCGATAATTTCCTTGTTAAATGCAAAGATGGGGTCGTCCTCTTCAAGGAGGTGCGATGGGATCTTTTCAAGGTCAGTATCCAAACCGATGCAGAGGAAACTTTTTTTTCGCTTGATGAGGGAGATAAGGTCCTGGCGTGTCATAATGTTTAATTATCGAGTTCCTGTTTCAATCGTTCGGCATTTTCGGCAAGCTGAAGCTTATCGATCAGCTCCTGCACGTTGCCGTTAATGATCTCCTGAAGGTTGTAGAGGGTAAGGGTAATCCTGTGATCGGTGACCCTTCCCTGTGGCCAGTTGTAGGTCCTGATCTTGGCAGATCGGTCACCGCTGCTGACCATGGTCTTCCTTTGTGAAGAGATCTCATCGAGATATTTCTTGTATTCCATCTCATAGAGCCTGGTTCTCAGTACTTTCATTGCCTTGTCATGATTTTTGAGCTGAGACTTCTGGTCCTGGCAGGTCACAACGGTATTGGTAGGTATATGAGTAAGCCTGACGGCAGAATAGGTGGTGTTCACAGATTGTCCACCGGGCCCGGAAGAACAATAGGTGTCTCGCCTGATGTCCTCCTGTTTAAGCTCTATATCGAACTCATCTGCCTCCGGCAGGACCACTACAGAAGCTGCTGAGGTATGAACCCTTCCCTGTGTCTCGGTTTTGGGCACACGCTGTACACGGTGCACACCTGATTCATATTTCATTTGCCCGTACACATTATCGCCGCTGATTTCGAAAATGATCTCCTTAAAACCTCCAACGGTACCTTCGGTCAGGCTCACCTCTTCCACTTTCCATTTCTTTATCTCGCAGAATTTCACATACATCCTGTAGAGATCACCGGCAAATATGCTGGCTTCATCACCGCCTGCTCCTGCCCTGATTTCCACCATCGCATTTTTATCATCCTGTGGATCTTCCGGAATCAGCATGAAGCGGATATCCTCCTCCATCTTGTCTCTCTTCTCCAGCAGTTCCGTCAGTTCCAGCTTTGCCATCTCCCTGAACTCCTCATCCTTTTCTGTTTTCAGCACAGCTTTGGTTGAGTCGATGTTGGCCAGTACGTTGGCATATTCCTTATAGGCATCAACGATGGGTTGCAGTGCTTTGTAATCCTTGTTGAGCTTAATGTATCGCTTCATATTTGACATCACATCAGGGTGTGTCATCTGCTCTCCAATCTCCCTCCAGCGATTATATATGCCTTCTAATTTATCTATCATGTTTTTCTTCTTTCGGTTTGCAAAGGTATGATAAAATCATATGGACAGCCCCCTGCCGGGATGCCATACAACATGAATAGTCTATGATGTCGTTAATAGAAAAATGTTCCCTGTTCGCTCTCGATGGTCACCGCCGGGATTTCACTTCCTTCCACATGTCCGACGATCTGTGCGTCGACATTGAATGATTTTGCAATGGATATGATATCACCGGCGAGTGTTTCAGGAACATATATTTCGAAACGGTGTCCCATATTAAATACCTGGTACATCTCTTTCCATTCGGTATCAGATTCTTCCTGGATCATGCTGAACAGTGGAGGGACCGGGAATAAGTTGTTCTTGACCACATGCAAGTTGTCAATGAAATGCAAGACCTTGGTCTGCGCGCCACCGCTGCAATGCACCATGCCATGGATATGTCCCCTGTATTCGCGAAGCACTTCAACAATTATTGGTGCATAGGTACGGGTAGGGGAGAGTACGAGCTTGCCGGCATCAACACCGGGTACTTCTGTTGGATCAGTCAATAACTTTGTTCCTGAAAAGATGAGTTCCTCAGGCATCTGCGGATCGTATGCTTCCGGATACTTCTCCGCATATTTCTTTTTGAATACATCATGCCTGGCGCTGGTGAGCCCGTTCGATCCCATGCCACCATTGTACTCAGTCTCATAGGAAGCCTGACCGGATGATGACAGGCCAACGATCACATCGCCGGCACGGATATTCCTGTTAGTGATCACATCCTCCCTGTGCATACGTGCTGTTACTGTGGAATCCACAATGATGGTTCTGACGAGATCACCCACGTCGGCAGTTTCGCCTCCGGTAGCATGGATTCCGATCCCAAGGTCATGCATCTCAGAAATAAATTCATTGGTCCCATTGATAATAGCTGTGATTACCTCTCCGGGGATCAGCATCTTATTGCGACCTATTGTTGATGATAAGAGGATCTTATCGGTTACGCCAACACACAGCAGGTCGTCGAGGTTCATCACGATAGCATCCTGGGCAATCCCTTTCCACACCGACATATCTCCGGTTTCTTTCCAGTACATATATGCCAGTGCCGACTTGGTTCCGGCACCGTCGGCATGCATGATGGTGCAATGCTTCTCACTGCCCTCCAGTATGTCAGGTATGATCTTACAGAAGGCCTGGGGAAATAGGCCCTTGTCGACAGATTTGATGGCTTTGTGTACATCCTCCTTGGAGGCTGACACACCACGCTGGTCGTATCTTTTATTCCCGCTCACGCTTCTTAGTCTTCCCTGTATTTGAAGGTAATCTCTCTTGCCGCTTCATTTACCGTGTAGGTTCCGATCTTCAACAGCGTTTCCCTGCCAATAACAATGTCATTGGTTTGCCTGTGCAGTACGGCAAACGTCACGTCGGTAATGGTTTTGGTCCCTATCCTGATCTTGTCAATGGTGAATACGCTGTTATTCCTTATGGAGTTGTTGGCAAGAATATCAGCCGGATCGCCTTCGAAGTCATCCTTGTCGATAAGGCCTTCGTTCAACATTTCCAGCGCTTTTGCCAGGGAAACCTGCGGAGTAGCTCTTTCTTCGAAAATGAAATCATCGGTAAACCCGTTAATGGTCATCGGAATGATGAGGAAACCTGTATTGGGTTGAACACTATACTTTACCACATCATCATCGGGGTTGATCAAGATGGCCACCTCGCCGGGCTCCTCGCTGATCTCTGTCCTGGGCACATAATCTTTCCTGAGTACACTGAAGTCAGTCCTCCTGTTCATCTGATGTGCAATTTCCTGTATTTCTACAGTTTCGAGGGCTGCAATATATTCTTCTGTCAGGACGTCGCCTTCCGTGAAGTTGTATCCGTCACGGGTCATGTCTTTGAGTATCTTGCGTGGGACACGCTCGCCATATCCTTTGGCAACCAGCCTTTCTGCATCGATACCACGAAGGACGAGGTAATCAACTACCGACTGCGCTCTTTTCTGGGACAGTATATCGTTACGCTCATGGCTGTCGCGTGCATCGGTATGTGACGCAAGTTCGACTACCAGCCTTGGGTTCTCATCCAGGGTGGTGATCAGCCCTTGCAGTGAATCTTCATATTGTGGTTTGAGGTTCCATTTGGCCAGGTCGTAGAGTATCTCCGGCAGGACAATAGGCTCCTCAGGTATAGGCATCAGAAGGAAGTCCTGGGTAAAGTCTTTTCCGGCCTCATGCCCGACTGTGGTCACAGTGGCTTTGCTGTTGAAATAGTCCGGCTTGCTCACTTCGACCTCATAGGTAGTATTTTGCATTACCTGTGATTTCCCGAAGGTATATACGCCTTCCTCTGTTGTTCTTGTTGAGACAGATGTACCATCGGAACCAACCAGACTCACGTTGGCATCCATCACGAACTGTAAGGTCATCTCGTCGGTGACTACCCCTGCAACGGTGAATTCCACCGGTGGGACGATAAAAGAATAAATATCTTCCATTCCCTTACGTCCACGTCGGTCGCTACTGAAAAAGCCTCTTTCCTCCTCAGGATGAAAGACGATACCAAAGTCGTTGAATTCGGAGTTCATCGGGGGCTTGATATTTACCGGAGCACTCCAGTTGCCTTCTTCATTTATGGTAGTCACGAATATATCCAGGCCACCCATGCATACATGACCATCAGAGGCGAAATACAATACGGTATCTGAACGCAGGTAGGGAAACATCTCATCTCCCGGGGTGTTGATCACCGGGCCCAGGTTAAATGGCCTGCTGAACTCTTCCTGCCTGGAATCACGGAAGGCAACCCAGATGTCGTTTCCTCCAAAACCACCTTTACGGTCGGAGGTAAAATAAATGATAAGCTCGTTTTCACTGATGGCGGGATGCCCGAATGCATCAGAGGAGTCGTTACTTAGCTTAACCATCTGCGGTTTGCTCCATATCCTTCCTGTGCGGTCTGATGAATAGATCTGGCAACCGTTGATCTTTTTTTCTTCGTTCGGACAACGGGTAAAGTAAAGGGTGCTGTACCTGCTATTCATTATGCCGGCACCTTCATTAGCTTCAGTATTGACCCCTTCTTCGCTGTTATCGAGCAGGGTGGGTTCAGCCCATTCTTCTTTTCTGTCGATACGACTGGTGAAGAGGTCGCTGAAATTCATGTCAGTCCACTCATCGGTCTTCTTGCCAAGGGCACCCTCGCGGGTGGAGGTGAAGATGAGTTCATTGTAGTTGTCGTTGGACCAGGTAGGGCTGAAGTCAGATTGCCGGCTGCTAATCTTTTTGATGTATTCAACCTCATACTTGCTCGGGTATTCAAGCCATTCCTCTATCAGTGCAATGGATTCGGCTCCCGCCGGGCCACGTGGGTCTTCAGGCGCTACTTCGGCAAATAAATTATAGTATTCCAGGGCTTCATCATAGAAGCCTTCTGTTTTCATGATGTTGGCGTAATGAAGCAATATTTCGGGCTCTTTCTTGTCGTAACCGGTCTTGTGAAGCCTTTTGTATTGTGCTTTGGCGGCTTTTGGATTGCCTGTAAGACGGTAGCACTCAGCCATACGGAACGACACACGGTCTTTCTCTGCTTTGTTGTTCTTGATCTTGCCCTGGGCCTTTTTATACCGCTCGATGGCAACAACATATTTACGATCTTCAAAAGCCTCATCACCGGCACGGGCATAATTCTTACGTTGACCGAAGGCTGTTGTTGAAACAACGAGGCTGATCAAAAAGAGGAAGGTGAGTCTAATTATCAAGTGCATAGAACACTGTTTATTAATATATCTTTTATGCTAACGTAAAAAAAACTGTTTTATTCAGTCCCTTTATCTATTTCTGCATTACCTGTTTCAGGTTCTTCTTTCTCTGTTTTTTCTTTAGGCGGATCACTTTCATTTACCATGCGCTCCATATCGAGGTCGGTTTTATATTTACTTACCTCGGTATTGATCTCCCGCTGGATTTCCGTCGAAGCCTTTTTTACCTGCCGTACGCCCTTGCCAACCTTTCTTGCTATTTCCGGGATCTTCTGTGGCCCAAAGATGATGAAGATCACAGTGATAATAATAAAGATCTCCCCGAAACTGATATCGAGAAACAATATTGGAGGCAATATACTATTAAGAGTTGTGATCACCTGAGCAAAAATAATAAAAAAAAGTCCTGAGATGGCTCAGGACTTTTAACTTATCACATATGTGAGTTATTTTTTCTTTTTCTTCTGTACCTGTTTTACCATTTTGGTCGGTACTCCCTTTAGCTTTTTGTCTCCACCAAGAAGGTCGTAAGCGACCGGGCTAGCAGTAAAGAGCGATGAGTAGGTACCGATCAGGATACCCATCAGAAGGGCGAATGTAAAGCCCCTGATCACTTCTCCACCAAATACGAAGATAATGGCCAATACAACAAGGGTTGTTCCGGATGTATTCAAGGTACGAGCCAGTGTGCTGTTCAGCGCTGCATTCATGTTTTCACGTGTATCCCTTTTAGGGAACAAGCCCGAAAACTCCCTGATCCTGTCGAAGATGATCACCGTATCATTGATAGAATAACCAACAATGGTAAGGATGGCCGCAATAAAGGCCTGGTCAATCTCCATGCTAAATGGCAGGATGTTGTAGAATATCGAGAACAAACCAAAGACAATCAATGAGTCATGGATCAAGGCCACGAGCCCTGCCAGACCAAATTGCCATCTGCGGAACCTGATTGCGATATAGATAAAGATCACGAGCAGTGCAATACCAATAGCACGCCATGCCCTGGCCATGATATCATCGGCAATTACGGGATCAACCTTTTGAGAGCTGAGGATACCCATCATCTTAGATTCATTTTCCGCATCGGTACTGAAATCCCTGTATTCCATCTTCTGATCAATATAAAATGGTTTCAGGCTGTTAAACAGCTTCACCTGTATGATGGAATCAACTTCAGCTGATTTATCTTCGATGAGGTACTTGGTTGTGATCTTAACCTGCGTGCTCGGACCAAAGGTCTTAACTTCAGGAGCATTGTTGTCAAACTCAAGTGTGAGGGCAGTTCTGATGTCCCCGGTAGATACCGGTTGATCGAAGCGTACTATAAAAGTACGTCCACCACTGAAGTCGATGCCCGGGTTCAGACCCTTGGTAAAGAGGGAAGCGACACCGGCAATGATGATCACAGCGGATAAGATATATGCTTTCTTACGCATGCCCAGGAAGTCGATATTAACATTAACCAGCCAGTCGCGTGTGAATCTGTTGTCGAAAGAGAGCCTGATGTTTTTATTCAACAGGGTGGTAAAGATCAGCCTTGAGATAAAGATCGCAGAGAACAATGATGAAAGGATACCGATGATCAGTGTGGTAGCAAATCCCTGTACGGGGCCTGTACCAAATATGTAGAGTACGATACCGGTCAGCAATGTGGTAACGTTACCATCTATAATAGCTGAATAGGCATTCTTATAACCGTCGGCAATCGCCAGGCGCATTCCTTTACCTGCGCGAATTTCCTCTTTAATACGTTCGTAGATGATCACGTTGGCATCCACCGCCATACCAATGGTAAGCACGATACCGGCGATACCCGGGAGTGTAAGTACTGCCTGTAGTGAGGCCAGCACTCCGAATATGAAGAAGATGTTTGTAACCAGAGCCAGGTTGGCAATCCATCCTGCCCTGTTATAGAACAATACCATATAAACAAGTACCAGGATAAAAGCGATCACAAACGACCACAGCCCGGCATTAACGGCTTCGGCACCCAGTGAGGGTCCTACCACCTCTTCTTCCACGATTCTGGCAGGAGCAGGAAGCTTACCTGCTTTCAGGATGTTGGCAAGGTCTTTCGCTTCGTTCAGGTCACCGATACCGGTGATGCTCGACATCCCGTTGGGGATCTCTCCATTTACGTTCGGGTATGAATATACATATCCGTCGAGGACGATAGCGATCTGTTTTCCAATATTGTCGGCGGTCAGCCTTCTCCAGACTTTCGAGCCGTCGCTGTTCATACTCATGGATACTTCAACCTGTCCCATCTGGTTATAATCCTGACGGGCATCCACGATCACGTCACCGGTTAGAGGTGCGCGTTTGTCGCGGGTTGTTATCTTGAGACCAACGAGTTCCAGAATTTCTGAGTCAACTTCCCTTGGCTTGTTTAGCCAGGCAAACTTCAGATTTATTGGGAACACTTCTTTGGCCCTCTTCAGCATATTGTTAATTTGTGCGGTATCCTGTATGCGGGCATAGCCCATGGTTGCTGAATTCATTGGCCTTCCTTCCTGGTCAACTCTCAGTTGGAGGAGGGAGCGCAGTGGATAGTTCTTTTCAGCATCTTCCATAGAAGCGTCAGGCATATCCATGATAGAGTCTGATTCCAGCTGGTCGAGGAGGGCAGTAGCTGCATCGGTAGTATCACCTTCGAGTTGTCCGAGAAGTTCTTCTCCTGACTCAGTGCCTTCCGCTACTATTTCTTCTTCAACAACAACAGCTTCTTCTTCCTCAATTGTTTCGCCTTCGAGCAGCATTTCTGCACGCGCATTCTGTTGCTTGATGAGCTCTTCAGCCTGCAGAATGTCACCAATGACTTCAGGAAGCTGATAGGTTTCCCAGAATTCAAGTTGAGCTGTTCCCTG
>QMPN01000028.1 GCA_003648575.1 Bacteroidota bacterium | reverse complement strand
GATTCCTGTGTTACGATGCCCATCAATCCGCGAACATCTTCGATCTTATAGTCTTTCAGGTTCACATCATCGATAAAGATCCCACCTTCTACAGTATCGTAAAAACGCGGCAGGAGATCGACCATGGTAGACTTACCGCCTCCCGACTGTCCCACAAGGGCTATGATCTTTCCTTTCTCGATATTGAGCTCAATATTTTCAAGTACTTTATCTTCCTCATAACGGAAAGTCACATTCCTGTATTCGATCTTGGATTTGAACTCACTTATGGCTTCGGCATCGGGCTTTTCTTCAATCACTTCGTCAGCATCAAGAATATCGAAGATCCTGTCGGCAGATGCCAGTCCTTTTTGCATGCTGTAATAGCCGGTGGCAAAAGTCTTGGCCGGTGGTATGATCTGTGAGAATACCAGCATATAGGTGATGAAAATTTCTCCGCTGATAGTAGATTCTCCACCCAGAACCAGGCCGCCCCCGAACCAGAGTACCAGTATGATCACGCAGGAAGAAAGGAATTCGCTCATGGGTGATGAGAGGTCGCGGCGCCTGTATATGCTCAGGATTACCTTTGCATAATCCTTGTTCTGGTCCACAAATTTCTTATCCATGAAATTGATGGAGTTAAAGGCCTTAATGATTCTCAGTCCGCCAATAGATTCCTCAATAGTGGACAGCAAGCCCGCCAGTTTGTCCTGACCCACCTTCGACTTACGCCTGAGGCTCCTTCCGATCCTTCCGATCAGGTATCCCGTTACCGGCAATACTATGATGACGAACACGGTGAGGCTGGGGCTCATACTCAGGAGGAAAATAAAGTAAGCGATGATGGTGATCGGATCCCGGATGATCATGTCGAGGTAGTTCATGATGGAGTATTCTACCTCCTGAACATCGGTGGTGACGCGGGCCATGATATCTCCCTTTTTCCGTGTATGATAGAAAGAGAGGGGGAGGACCAGTATCTTATTGAAAACCTCGTCGCGGATATCCCTGACGGCACTCACCCTTACCTTTGCCATGAAGTACAGCGACATAAACCTTCCCAGGTTCCTGAGGAAAAAGGTGCCCAGTAGGACAAAACAGATGGTCATAAGGGCATTCATAGGCCCCTGTGACTGTATGATATCGCTGAGCGTATAATTCATATAATCGATCAGGGAGTCTGAGCTAAAAGAAAATTCAGGCTTTTCGGTCATCAGCTCGGTTTTGCCGAACAGCAGGCTCAGAAAAGGCGCCAGCAGTGCAAAGGTGAACAGCGAAAAGACAATCGTGAACAGATTGAAGAAAACATTCAATGCTGCGTATACCCAGTAAGGCATGATATAACTTAAAACTCTCCCGTATCTTTTCATATTTACTTCTTCTATCTTCTATCTACATCTACTTTCTAATATCTACTCTCTACAATCCCCTTCTACATTTTCCATTCGGCATTCTACATTTTTCATTTTTCATTGCATCCAACACCCAACGCCCAACACCTATACGCCAGTATAATTATGCGGCGTGATCTTTCTCAGTTCCGTCTTTATTTCATCCGAAACGTCCAGCCGTTCTATAAAATTGTGAATGGATCCTTTATCGATCTTCTCATTCTTTCGGGTCAGGTCTTTGAGCATCTCGTACGGATTGGGGATACCCTCTCTCCGTAAGATGGTCTGTATGGCCTCTGCTACCACTGCCCAGTTGTCATCCAGGTCGGCATGGATCTTAGCTGCATTCAATTCCATCTTGTCTAGTCCTTTTGCCAGTGACTTCAATGCGATCATGCTATGGGCAAAAGGAATGCCAATGTTTCTTGATACCGTTGAATCTGTCAGGTCACGTTGCAGCCTGCTAACAGGGAGATCCTGCGACAGGTGGGCGAACATGGCATTGGCAATGCCCAGGTTTCCCTCCGAATTCTCGAAGTCGATGGGGTTTACCTTATGGGGCATGGCCGAGGAGCCCACTTCACCTTCCTTGATCTTCTGCTTGAAGTAATCCATGGAAATGTAGGTCCACATATCCCTGTTCATATCGATCAGGATAGTGTTGATGCGTTTCAGGTTATCGAAAAGCGCAGCCAGGTTGTCGTAATGCTCTATCTGTGTGGTTGTATGCAGCCTGCTCAGTCCCAATTTGTTGTTTACAAAGTCGTTGCCAAAGGCCACCCAGTCGATATCGGGATAGGCTACATGGTGGGCGTTGAAGTTTCCTGTTGCTCCGCCGAACTTGGCTGAGAAGGGAATGGTTTTCAGCAGATCCATCTGTGCCTGCAGCCTTTCGGCAAATACGGCGATCTCTTTTCCCAGGCGGGTGGGGGAGGCCGGCTGACCGTGTGTGCGGGCAAGCATAGGAATATCTTTCCACTCTTCTGCCCTGGCAAGGATCTTCTTATGAATCTCGATCAGTTGCGGCAGCAATACCTCTTCAAAGGCCAGCCTGGTGGCGTAGGGAACGGAGGTATTGTTGATATCCTGCGAGGTGAGCCCGAAATGGATGAATTCCTTGAATGCACCCAGGCCCATCTTGTCAAATTTCTTTTTGATGTAATATTCTACCGCTTTCACATCGTGGTTGGTCACCTTTTCGATATCTTTCACATCAAAGGCATCCTTAAAGCTAAAGTTGCGGCTGATGCCACGAACCTCGTCGAATTTGTCTTTATCAAAACCTTCCAGTCCCGGCAGAGGAAGCTCACAGAGCGCAATAAAATATTCGATCTCGACAAATACCCTGTAGTTGATAAAAGCAGCCTCTGAGAAATAGTAGGCAAGCGATTCTGTTTGCTTATGATACCGGCCATCAACAGGGGAAACGGCACTTACGACGGAGAGGTCCATGGGATTCGATTTTAGCACCTCAAAAGTACAAAAATTAGTGAATAGTGCCCAGTGCCAAGTGGCTGATGCCAAATTGAGTGATGAAATCCTAATGATTAATGATTAGTGGAGATTGGTAGTGAAGAATTATGAGTAGGGAAAGGAGAATAAACTTCTAATGATGTATGATTATTTTATTCAGTTGGACTTTATCTGCTGAATGGATTTGTAGAAAATAGATTCCGTTGGAAAAGGGGCTTGTGTCAATATTCCTCATTTTTTCCTTGCATTCTTTATCTAATACTAGCACTCCTTGTGCATTGAATATTTGAATAGACTGCATAGGCTCGGAAGAATGTATGCTAAGGTTTGCATCGCAGGGGTTTGGGAAAATTGTTATCTCTAATTCTCCGGGTGTATCCGGTACTGATAAGGGGCCGTATATGTAGTTTGAGGCCGGTTCGCAGTCTTCGTAAACTGCAACAACGTAATATGGTCCATAACCAAAAGGAGTATCAATGATATGGAAGGTATCTGTAGTGAATTCCAGAGGGGTTAGATCATAATAGACCCGATAACCCTGAAGCTCTTTTTGATCCTGTTTTTTATCGCTGCTATGGGGCATGGGTGGGCTCCAGGCCATGACTTCATCATAAGCTACCCAGTGAAGATCAAGGGGAGGATTGCATTCGCGATAAACCCTGATATTATCGATGTACCAGTCATGAATATTGGCTCCATCTACACCATGTGCCACAAAGGCAATCCGGATAAGATTTTCCTTAGCTAGCCCTGTAATATTAATTTCTCTATTTGTCCATCCGAAGCTTCCCTGTTCCGTAGAAAACTGATCTAGAATATGCCAATCAATTCCATCAAACAACTCTATATTCAGAAAATCGATTCCACTCATTGGCAGATGGTTTAGTTTAACTTCAAATTCAAAGTAGATGTCCCCATCAATGTATTGTGTGCCGCTTATTGGATTCGATGTAGTATTGATCCAATATGAGATCAGGCTTTGTCGGTATGCTGAATCCGGAAAGTTAGAATAGGTTGCACAGGGATAAGGGTGGCCGTAAGGCCCATTTACATACCAGTATTCATCAGCAATCCATAGATTTGGATCGAAGGAACCTGTGTTCCAGTCTTCAATAAAGGTCATAATAAATGCTTCCGGGTAACCGTAAATTCCGAGTGGGCCTTCCAAGGATGACTCTTCAATGGCCCCAGGAAGCCCACACGGTGATTGCTCGTAGAGGGCTGATACATGATATTCTATAAATCCCGGGGGAAACCAAAAGTCAATTGTGTCAAAATAATGGCTTGTGTCTTCACCGAAAAATAATATTTGATCAATAGAATCCCCATTTAAATAAAGTTTGTAACCGAGAAGATTAATAGGTGTTATAGCATCTATTTCCGGTTTCAGCCACCATAAATGATGAATGTAGTTCGAAGTATAACCATCCAACCACCTCGGTGGTGGAAAAGTATCACAGGCAATGCTGTCGGCTTTCAAGGGAAGCTGAATATCCTGGGCGAAAATGTATCCTTGCAGCAGACCCAGAAAAATAATCAATACAATGAGCTTAGAAAGGGATTTGTACTCCATGGCTATTGGTCTTATATGTGTTTAAGACAAATATTTGCAGCAAAAGGTTGCAAAGCAGGAGTGATGATATCCTAATGATTAGTGAATAATAAAGATTGGTAATGAAGAATTATGAATGGGGAGAGGAGAGAAAAAACTTTAAATACTCTAAGTACTTTTAGAGAAAATGCCTAAAAGTATGATGAATAATATCCCCGTATTTATCACCAAAAGTGATCAGGCACCAGGCCTGGAGGGCGAGGATTTCTTCTTTCTTCAGCCATTTGATCGATTTCTTCAGCTCTTTCCCGAAGAGCTCTTTGCTGAAGCTTACTTTTCTGAGTATCAGTTTGGTATATTCAAGCATGGAAGAACGATTTGAGTTTACTTCTTATTAAACGGAGATTGGAGCTGCTTTAGTGTGTTAAAAAATCTAAAATAATTCACAACGAGCAGATTGGTATGTGCGTGTGTTGTGTGGTATGTGGTATGTGGTATGTGGTGTGTGGTATGTGGTGTGTGGTGTATGGTGTATGGTGTGCGGTCTGGGGTTCGCGGTTAACACCATCCATCCCCGCCCCTCGACCCCCGAACCACGTACCGCCTGCTTACTCAAAAACCATTGACGCAAACAATACCGAATAGCTGGTGAAATATCCTATAGCTCCGTCGCTGAGGTTGCCAACAACATTGGCAGGAGGACCGCTGAAAAGCGGAGTACTGAAGCTAACCTCATCCTGCACTTCCCACACGAAATTTGCATAACCTTCGGTAATGCTTGAAGCTCTGAAGGAAATCACATCACCGGGCTTGAGTACCTGGTCTTTTCGCGACTGGTCAAGATATCCAACACCAATTCCATTGGTAAACCCGCCATCGTAGAAGGTATCGTCAACCACCTGCTTTTCCGAAATTGTATCTGTGAGCAGGGTATCATTCTTATAGATGTCGAACATATACCAGTTTGGACCGAGTGGATCCCAGTAATAACACTGTACGACATAATATCCCTTTTCTCCCCAGTCAGGCTGGTATTGCAGGCCAATATATACGGTATCACCTATGGAAGGGGTGGAGGAGGAAGCTGTGTATTTTATATGTCCGTCGATCTCTTTTTCCAGATCAATATCGAGCGAATAATTTACCCCGATCTTCGACTTAAAGCCTTCAGGAAGCAAATATACGCCGGGATCCTGTTCTGAGAGCAGGATGCTGGAACCGTCATCACCTTTAACGCTTACATTGGCATTGGTCACCGGTGGTGGCGGCTGGTTGTAGAAATAGCTGGTTGATTCGGTAAGAATGATGGTATGGGTTTCCGTGCTGTCGCCAGTCAATTGTCCGTCGACCACCAGTCGGGTATAGGTGTCGTCAAGTTCTACATCGATACGCTCGGTACAGGATGCTGCTATAATCCCCAGCATGAGGAAGAGCAGTATTTTCGGACTATATTTTTTCAATGTTTTCATCATCTAACTAAAATTTAAAGTTGAAGGTGATGGCGGGAATAATCCCGAACAAATAAGTTTTTTCTGCATAGGTCTCATAGCCGCTGTTTGGATTTCCGGGGTTCGAGGCCTCCTGTGTGAAGTTGATGGCCCAGGTATTATGCCGGTTGTATGCATTGTACAGGGAAAAGGTAAATGAGTGTTCCCATTTCCGCCCGGGCTTCTTCTTGCCATGTATGGTGGCCGACACATCCAGGCGGTGATAGTCTTCCATACGATAGGCGTTCCTGTCGGAGTATATAGGTAGGATCACTCCACCGATCACGGCACGCCCTGTTGGGAAGGTCACCGGCTGACCGGTGGCATAAACCCAGTTTGCGGCAACCGTCCAGCGGGGATTGATGTCCCAGTTGGCAACGAAAGACACATCGTGAGGCCTGTCGTAAGGAGCCGGGTATTTATTGCCGTTATTGATGTCGGGGAACTTTCGCCATGTCCTCGACCAGGTGTAGCTTATCCATCCGCTGACCATGCCGTTGCCCAACGGCAGGCCATTAACCCTGACAAGGGCTTCCACACCATAGGCCCAGGCATGCCCGAACCTTAGTTCGCCTTCAAGTTTCTGGTTGAGCAGAAGCTGTGCATGGTCCTTGAAGTCGATGGCATTGTTCATGTTTTTATAGTAAGCCTCTACAGAAGTCTCGATGAGGTTTTTCTTGAAATTCCTGAAGTATCCTATTGCAAACTGATCGGCCACCTGGGGTTTCACATTCGGACTTGCCGGGAACCAGATGTCGAGCGGGGTGCCGGCAGTAGAGTTCTGGGCCACCTGTATATACTGGTTTGTCCGGGCCCAACTGGCCTTGACGGAAGAACTTTCAGTGAGGAGGTAGTTGAGTCCGATCCTGGGTTCGATCGACCAGTACGTCTTATAAATATCCCCTTTCGCATACACAGTAGAGTCGATAGACTCAAAATTATCATCGTAATTATACACTGTTCCAGTGCCGATATTTGAAAAAGTCGATAGCCTCAGGCCATATTTCAGCGTTAATAGTGGCCCGATCTTCTGGTCGTTGCTGACGTATATGGCCGACTCTATCGCATGGCTTTTTGGGATGATAAATTCATCGAACAATGAATTGTCCCCCTTTCCTTTAGCTACCCCCGGATTAAAGGTATGATAGAGCGAAGATATCCCGAAGCGGACGGTATTATTCTGATTCATGTAATAGGAAAAGTCGCCCTTCAGGCCATAATCTTCCAGGTAGGAATCCCAGAAGAATGAATTGGCTTCATCGTCGGAGGCTGTGCCCAGCCCATATTTATACTTGCTGTAAATGAAAGAAAAATTCGAAAATAATTGTTTGGAAAACAGGTGGTTCCACCTGAGGGTGGCAGTCTGATTCCCAAGCTTCATCTCAGCGAATTCATTTTTAAAGACATCCCTTCCAAAATATCCCGACAGGTATATCCTGTTATTCTCGTTGATAATATGGTTTACCTTGGCATTGAAGTCGTAGAAATAAAGCTTATTATCATGCATGTTTTTATCCTTAGCCAGCGGCAGAAATATGTCGGCGTAGGTACGTCTCCCGGATGCAATGAAGGAGGTTCTGTTCTTCCATATCGGTCCTTCGAGTGTCAGGCGGCTGGAAATGAGCCCGATGCCGCCGGTACCTGAGAATCGCTTGGAATTTCCATCCTTCATCCTCACATCCAAAACTGATGACAGGCGTCCGCCATACCTGGCAGGAATGTCGCCCTTATATAGTTGAACGTCTTTTATCGCATCATTATTAAAAACGGAGAAGAATCCCAGCATGTGCCCGGCATTATAGACAGTGGCTTCGTCGAGCAGGATGAGGTTCTGATCCGGTGAGCCACCTCTGACAACAAACCCTGATGATCCTTCAGCGGCAGTCTGTACGCCGGGAAGCAAGAGCAGGGCTTTGATAATGTCTACTTCTCCCATCAGGGAAGGGATCTGGTTGATGGTCTTGGAGTCAAGCTTAACCACGCTCATCTCCGCTGCTTTCACGTTCCTGTCGGGGGCTTCGGCTGTAATCTCCACCTCCTGAAGCTCCTGACCCTGTGGAATGAGTTCTATATTAAGGGTGATGTCCTCGACAAGCCTGACCTCTTTCGTCATTGATTCATACCCTATATACGAGAACTTAAGCGTATAATCGCCGGCTTCGATCCGCAGGGAATAATAACCATACAAATTGGTTGCTGTTCCTGATTCATGTTCTTCGATATATATGGTGGCACCGATGAGGTCTTCCCCGGTCTTGGCATCTTTCACATGCCCGCTGATGATCCGCTTGTTCTTATCAGACTCATCCCCATCTGCCCTTAAAGGTCCAGATAATAAAATGGCTGCCAGTAAGAGCAGGCTAAGAATTATTCTCATCAGGTGATTGGGTTAATGATCTTAAACGCTTTCTAGAGCTATTAATTGTTAAACCAACCGAATGCCAGGGTGATGTTTCCTGTGAAACTGTCCAGGGCACCTTTTTTGAAATACTCCTTCTGAACGGGTTCTTCCGAAGGATTATCGTTAGGGAGATATTCATATGTCTGATTCAGGCCGGTAACAAACCTGTAACCAACACCTACGCTGGCACGCATCCATTTAAGAAGGTTCATGTTGAGGTCAATTTCCGGCTGGATCACAAATACATTGTCGTGCATATAGTTGTACCAGTTTTCGTCGTATTCATGGTATTCTTTAAAGGTTTTGTCGGTCATCGACACGGCACCCCAACCCAGTTTGGTGTTTATGCCAAAGTTGATGGCTTTCTTGGGATTGTGGATATAGCCCAGCCAGAAACCACCATGGCCAAAACGGGTGTATAGATCAGGATAGACGATATTGTAATCTGAAACCCCTTCTTCATAACGTGTTATTGTTCTTAAATGTCGTGTAGTAATTCCTTGCCCATAACCACCAATAAAGAATCTCTGGTCGATCAACATGGCAGCGCCACCACCCATCGAAAAGGCAAAATCACCGTCGAAGCCGGAGAACTCATTAAATATAGCTGCAAAACCTGAAATGGATACATCCTTGTCCTTGCCCTGGAACAGGTATTTCATTTCCTGTGCCTGCATATTTAAAGCAGGAATTGCCATGATAAGGGTTAAAGCGATTAAAAAATACTTTTTCATGATTGTTTTTTTAGATTAAACGTGTTTATACCATCAATGACAAGACAGATTTACAAGCGTTGCAGTTTTTGAGTATTATTTTCATACTTATAGACGAAATGGCACCCTGCTTATTGCATAAAGGCATAAAAACATGATATTTTGTCGTATATTCCTTGTGGAACAATATTTGTTCCAAAGTGTTCAATAAAAAAAATGTATGTCCAGCGAAAAAAATAAACTCTTCTATAGCCTGTTCTTTCCCGGCCTGTTTCTGCTGGTGATCTGGATCGTAGGACTGGCGGAATATTTCCTGGATGTGCGCTTTGTCGAGTACGGATTGTATCCCCGTTCATGGGAAGGAGCAGTTGGGATACTAACTTCCCCGCTGATACATGCCGATTTTAATCATCTCTTTGCGAACTCAGTTCCCTTGTTTGTACTTGGGGCCAGCCTCTTTTATTTTTACCGCAGCATTGCGCTGAGGGTCTTCCTTCTGATATGGCTTTTTAGCAATATCTGGGTCTGGGGCATAGGCCGTGAGGCATTCCATATCGGAGCCAGCGGATTGGTATATGGACTGGCAGCATTTCTTTTTGTAAGTGGCTTGATCCGAAAGGAACCCAGGCTGATGGCGATCTCTATGTTCGTGGCCTTCCTGTATGGGAGCCTGATATGGGGCATCTTCCCGGATCTCTTTCCGGAAAAGAATATCTCCTGGGAAGGGCACCTCATGGGTATGCTGGCCGGAGTCATCTTTGCCATATATTTTCGTAAACAGGGACCACAGAAAAGACGCTATTCATGGGAAATAGAAGGCGAGGATGATGAAGATGTTGAAGGGCCGGCCTATTGGAAAGTCACTCCGGGACCGGATTTTAAGCCTTAGATTTTTGAGCACCTCACCCCCTTAACCCCCTGCCCCCTTTTCCCCCTCTCCTCAAGGAGAGGGGGAAAAGGGGGTGAGGTACTTATTTTTCTTACTTCGTTTTAAGCATCAACCTATCATACAAAAACAACAGCACCACCGTACTCAACCCAATTCCCGAAAACAGCATCCATATGTCTGAGGGCTGGTACTGTAGCCAGAGGAAGTTGGTCAGTTCCACAGGGTTCATATTGGTGAGCTCGCAGGCCTTGTTGAAGTAGTCATTTTTTGAAAAGCCATCCGTGATCTCAGGGATCTCCAGTCCGCGTTTTTGCAGTTCAAGCGATAGCAGGTAGTATTTGTCACTCATGCGGGTATATACACCGCCTGAGAGTATCCCGGCCAGGAAGTTTCCGCCGGCCAGGGGCAGGTAATAGGTGCCCATATACATGGCTATTTTATCCTTTGGCGCGATCTTGCCAATGTACTCAAGTATGCGTGGTGAAGAAGCCATCTCGCCGGTGGCGAAGATCAGTATGGATAAGAAGAGGTAAAAACCATTTTGGGTCATAAACCATAGGGCGATGCCGATAGAGCTGATGAAAAAACCTGTGATGATGGTGTTTACCGGCTTAAATCTCATGATCAGGGAAGACACCAGTACCTGAAAAAATACGATATATAATGCGTCGATGTTTACGATCATCTCCGGATTTACCGTGCCTTGATCTGTGCCTATAAAGTTGGCCATCCATGGCCAGAATCCTGACACCCAGCTGTAAATAGCGGAGGTGTTCACCCATTGTTCGATAAAGACCGGCAGGGTAAAAAACAATTGGTTATACATGGTCCAGAAACCAATGATGATCACCAGGAAAACCACAAGTTTATAATCTGTCAGGGCCTTACCCAGGTTGATGAAGATATCACGAATGGTCTTACCCAGTGGTTCTTTTACTTTTTCACGTTCCGGTTCCTTGTAGAAAAATATTACCAGGATCAGGTTTACCAGGATAGCTGCTGAGGACATCCAGAATGCATATTTCCAGTCATCTTCCCTGAGCTTGGATGCTACTACCGGACCTATAAAGGCACCGATGTTTACGATCATATAAAATATGCCGAAGCCGATAGAGGCCGTTTTTTCTGTGGTGGTTTTGGTGATGGTAGCGGAGATCACAGGTTTGAATAATCCGGCCCCCACGGCCAGGTACAGGAAGGCAAGGAACATGGATGTATAGGAAGTCACAGTGCTCATGAGCAGGTATCCCGAGCCCAGGATGAGGTATGCAAGTATAAGTATCCTCTTATACCCGAATTTATCGGCTATAGCACCGGTGATGGTAGGCAGCACATAGAGGATGCCCACTACAGTACCCATCAGCAGGCCTTTTTGGCTCTGTGTAAAGCCCAGGGCTCCTTCGTCTTTTGATCCGGTGAAGTATAAGGCCAGCAGGATGAACATACCATACCATGCCCAACGCTCGAACAACTCCATGACATTGGCTGTCCAGAATGTCCTGGGGAAACCAAAGAATCTTCCGTTTGATTTGATCATAAGGAAATAGCTTTGATGCAAAGAAACAAAAAATAGTGTTGAGGGTTGAGGGTTGAGTGTTGAGGGTTGAGTTTTGAGTTGATACCCGATACTTGTTATTCGTTATTCGATACTCGATACCCGATATAGTGTTTGACTTTCTCAAACATCGGATCATAGGCAATCACTTTTCGCAGCGTATCGGGGCAGGTGATGGGCCCTGTGTATTCGCGGTAGTTGCATATCGACTTCACGGTTTCATAATCGAGGTAGGGGTGGTGAAGCAGGGTTTTGAATGCTGCCTCGTTGATGTCAAGACATTTCAACAGGCTGGCATCGACCTGTATGTTTTTCAGGATGCCCTCGAAACGTATAGAATCCATCCCGTACACTTCCAGCAGCTGATCGATGGAAAAAAAGCCGCCGAGCATGCCCCGGTATTTAAGGATGCGTCCTGCATATGAAGGTCCGATCCCATAGAGTTTGAGTAGTTGTAAAGAGTCAGCAGTGTTAATCTCAATCATCATGGGAGGCCGCTCGGCAAAGGCTTTTTTCTTATATGGTGTTCGTTTTGGGTATTGTTTCTCAGCAGGATAGGTGGATTTCTTTTTCTCCATCAGGGTGTCCGGGGCATGCAGGGCCGCCTCAAATTGTTTGATTTCCTGTTCAAAGGCAGTCATGTCCACAGGCTGATGCTTAATAAAAACAGGCAGCAATGCACTCACACTTTCCGTCAGCAATATGAGTCCCACCAGGACCATGATCCCTCTTCTTTCAGCAAAATTGAAAGTGAGAAAGTCCTTGAACCCTTCTTTTATGGATTTGAAAAATTGTACCACTTCTCATTCCTGTATATCTATTAATACCGGAATTTGAAAAATGTCACACCTTTTATGACAAGTTTTGAGTTTTGAGTTTTGAGTTTTGAGTTAGTTTTAGATGATAAGTTTTGGGTGTTCCTCCTTCACTTCGTTTCGGCGGACGCAGTGAGGGTTGGATTCTGGATACTAGATACTGGATACTGGTTACTGCCTACTGCCTACTGCTTACTGCCTGCTAGCGATGTTTTTTGATCTCGCCGGATTTCAGCCGTTTCATATAGGATATCAGGTCTCTTCTAACCTCGGGAGCAAGGATCATCAGTCCAATAATATTTGGGAAGGCCATGCAGAGGATCATCATATCGGAGAAATCAAGGACTACGGTGATGTCTGAGGCAGCTCCAACAATGATACATGCAAGAAAGAAAAACTGGAATATCAGATTGGTCACCTTTCTTGTTCCGAAGATCTTTTTTCCAAAGCCACCCACGAGGTAATCAAATCCTTTTAAGCCATAATATGACCATGAGATCAAAGTGGAGAACGCAAAGAGGGTTACAGCTACCAGTAACAGATAAGGAAACCAGGGGAATACCGAGCTGAATGCAGCGGAAGTAAGTTGAACGCCCAGGAGCCCTGTTTGATCATTCCAATAACCGCTAAATATGATCACAAGGGCTGTCATGGTACAGATGATGACCGTATCTACGAAAGGCTCAAGCAGCGCAACGATGCCTTCACTTACGGGTTCATTTGTTTTCGCAGCGGAGTGTGCAATGGATGCGCTCCCGATTCCCGCCTCATTTGAAAAGGCACCTCGCTGGAATCCATAGATCAGAACGCCTACAAATCCACCTTTTAAAGCATCAGGCGAAAAGGCCCCGTCAAAGATCAATTGAAAAGCCATTCCGGTATGCTGTATATTCATGCCAATAATTATCATGGCAGTAAGTATATAAAGAAAGGCCATAAAGGGGACGATGCGGGAAGTGACATTGGCAATGCTTTTTATGCCCCCGATGATTACTACTCCCACAAGAATGGCCAGCACGACACCGTACCATGCACCATTGTTTTCCATAAAGGGGAAGAAAACTTCGAACTGCTTAAAAGCCTGGTTGGCCTGAAACATATTTCCTCCGCCAATGGCTCCGCCAATGATCATAATGGCAAACAGGAAAGCAAGCACTGCGCCCAGAAATCCGAGTCCTTTCTTCTTAAGCCCGTATTTCAGATAATACATGGCACCACCTGAAACCACACCCTCTTCGTTGATTTTCCTGTATTTAACCCCCAGGGTGCACTCAACAAATTTTGAAGACATCCCGATAAAACCGGCCAGGATCATCCAGAAGGTGGCCCCGGGGCCGCCAATAGTGATACCGATGGCTACGCCGGCAATATTACCCAGACCAACAGTAGCCGAAAGCGCGGTTGTCAATGCCTGGAAATGTGTTACTTCACCTCGATCATCCGGTTTGTCATATTTCCCTTGAATAAGACCAACGGCATGCCGTAAGCCTCTGAAATTAATAAACCTCATAAAGACTGTAAAGAACAGGCCTCCGGCGATGAGCCATAAAACGATCAGTTTCAAAGGAGCAGTAACGGGTTCGCCTTCCTCTGTCATTACAATCTCACCCTGCGCATCATAAATTTTGTCATCATAAACGCCTGACCATGCAAAGGGATCAAAGAATAAAACCTCGCTCATTCCGTCTACCAGGGGAGCGAAGGTGTTATTGATGCGCTGGCTGAGCGTAATTTCTTCAGCTGCCAGCCAGGTGGTGTCAGCAGCGGGCTGGTGGGTTTTGGCTGTGAACTCTTGGGTGAGGGCTGATAGAGAAAAATTGAAAATGATAAAACAAAAAAGTAGAAACCTGAAGGTGAATTTGTTATTCCACTTAAGCTTTTTCATTCTTATTGCAGTATTACCAATTCTCACTAATCAATAATGTAATTATAATTCATTAAATGTCAGGATGCTAGAAAAGCGACCATTATCTTGACTGAAACTGTACTGATTACAAAACTATGATTTTCTCTGTATCAGCAATGGTATTATTAATAAATAGTGCAAGGTAATAGACTCCGGATACAAGCTTATTTAATTGTATTTTAGTATTGAATATTCCTTGTGGTAATCTACCCAAATTATTTTCATGCACCTTAACTCCCTGTACCGAATATATTTTTATTAGAACTTAACCTCAGGATCTCTTGAGCTTTTTCATCTCATCAAAATACTTCTTCGTTTCCTTCATCAGCACACCTGAAAGCAACAGGAGTGCGATAAGGTTCGGGATGGTCATAAAGGTGATGACCATATCAACGAAATGCCAGACCAGTTCAAGTCCAAAGATGGATCCGAAAAACACAAAAAGGGCATAAACATAGCGATATGGCCTGATATACTTTTCTCCAAAAAGGTAGTTTATTGAGCGGGTACCATAGTAGGACCAGCTGATCACGGTTGAAAAGGCAAAGAGTATCAGCCCGCCCGTGACAATATGTTCTGCCCAGTGATGCATGCCTATGTGTCCAAGGCCTGTTTTCATCCCTAAAATGGTCATCCCAACGCCCTGTACATCTGTATTCCATGCACCGGTGACGATAATTACCAGTGCTGTAAGCGTGCAAATGATGAGGGTATCAATAAGAGGCTCGAGGGAGGCAACAAGTCCTTCCCGGGCCGGGTGTTCTGTTTTAGCTGCAGCATGAGCAATTGGCGCAGATCCCTGGCCGGCTTCATTGGAGAACAATCCTCGCTTTATACCCCAGGTCATGGCCAGGAAAAGGCCTCCCAGTATTCCGGCTTCCTTTGCATATTCACCATGAAATGCGTCGTAAAATATAAGTCTGAAAGCTGCCGGAATATCAGCATACATAACTGCCAGCACAGTAACGGCCGCGATAAAATAAAGTATGGCCATGAAAGGCACCAGCAAAGAAGTTACTTCTGCAATTCGTTTGATCCCTCCAACAATGACCAGCAATACCAGAAATGTGATAATAATACCTGAGAGCCATGCATCAATGCTATAGCTGGTGAACAGTGCTCCAGTCATGGAGTTGGCCTGTGCCATGTTGCCTGTACCCAGCGAACACAGAACAGTGGCAACTGCAAAAATTACAGCCAGTACTTTCGCACCCTTGCCCAACATGCCTTTCAGCCCATATTCCATATAATACATCGGGCCACCCGAAACACTTCCATCCGAATTGAATTGCCTGTATTTATGGGAGAGGGTACATTCGGCATATTTCAGGATCATGCCCAGGAAACCGGTAACCCACATCCAGAATATGGCTCCGGGTCCACCCCAGTAAATGGCCAGTGATACACCAACAATATTACCTGTGCCTACCGTTGCCGAAAGGGCTGTTGTCAGTGCTTTGAAGTGGCTGACGTCTCCTTTATCGCCCTTCTTGTCATATTTTCCTGCCACCACCCTGATGGCATGCCAGAATTTTGTGACATTCAAAAACTTGAGCCGGATGATAAAATAAATACCGGTGGGCACAAGCAAGGCCAGCACGGCATAAACCCCTACATAATTGTTATAAGATTGGATGAGGTCGTCAATGGACTGAAGTATAGGATGCATATTTTCAGATTAAGAACAGCTAAAATAAAAAAACCATCGCAGGTCTTTGAATCTAAATCTTTGTATATTTACTGTAAATAATGATTCTAAATAATACACCTTGGAAGTTTTTCTGCTAAATATTTCCTTCGAATTCAGATATCTGCCATTGCTCATTGTGGTGGCTATTGCATGGATGGTTCCCATGTTGTTATCTGTTCTCAGGATGGAAAGGATCCCTGCCGTTATTGTAGAGATCATAGTAGGATTTTTCATTGGACGCTACCTCCTGATGAATATTGGGTCGGGAAGCATGGAGATACTGGAGTTCCTTGCCCTTACGGGCTTCATCTTTTTGATGTTTCTGAGCGGACTGGAGATCGATACTGACCAGATCATGGCTGCTTTTCCCAAGAAGAAGCTGACCCTGCCACGCTTCCTGAAAAACCCATTACTGGTGGGCCTTGCAATTTTTGTTTTAACGCTGTCATTATCATATGCCGGAGCTACAGCCCTGTCGGGAATGGTGCATATTCCCAACATCTGGTATTTCTCACTTATCATGGTGACTACCTCTGTGGGCATAATCTTTCCGGTCTTGAAAAGCCGGGGGGAAACATTGGGTCATTTCGGGCAAATGTTGATCATGGCTGCTGCTGTGGCCGATATCCTGAGCATACTCCTGTTTACTTTTACGGCATTCATTATCAGCAAAGGCTTTCAACCTGAGCTCCTGCTTGTTTTTGCGCTATTCTTGCTGGTTTATGTGTTCTATGTGCTTGGCAGGCGACTGGAGGCCACTATTTTCAGGCGAATCACCTTTCAACTTGCGCATGCAGCATCTCAAATCAGTGTAAGGGGAACATTGCTTTTGATCCTTGTCTTTGTGGTCATGGCTCAGCTGCTTGGTGAGGAGGTGATCCTCCTGGGGGCATTTCTGAGTGGCCTCTTATTATCCTTTTTCCTTCACAAGGGACGTTCACTCCTGATGATCAAACTCGATGGTATGGGCTTTGGCTTTTTCATCCCGGTATTTTTCATCATGGTGGGAGTAAAATTCAATCCGTCCCACCTTATGGAATTCGACAATACGCTCGTTCCCTTCCTGGTCCTGCTGCTGATCCTTCTTTATCTTGTGAAGGTGATCCCGGCATTTTTATGGATCAGGTTATTTGGACGAAGAAGAGCACTGGCAGGTGGCTTCCTGATGTCGTCGCGATTGAGCCTTATCATTGCTGCTGCTACCATCGGTTTGGGCCTGGGTGCTATTACGGAGGGGATCAACGCCAGCTTTGTGCTGATGGCTGTGATTACATGCCTGGTATCCCCCATGCTTTATAACAGCCTGAATCCACTGGATAAAAGAAAGGGACGAAAAGTAGTGATCGTCGGCGGTAGCAGTACGGGGGTTTTGCTGGCCAGGCGCCTGAAAGTACATGGGCGTAACTCCATCATCATTGAACACGATGATCATCGGTATCATGAAATAAAACTCAAAGGCATGGCATCCATACTGGGTGAAGGAAGAGATGTGGAAACCTTCAACAAATTGGGCTTGCAAGCCTCCGACTATGTTGTTGTCCATACCGGAAACGAGGATGAAAATATCAGGGTATGTGAGATGCTTCGAAAAGAATTCCGGCACGAAAAGCTGATCTCAAGGTCAAATCATGCTGCTGTTGAGCAATCCCTCAAAAGATTGAATGTTGAAATTTTGGATGTGAGGCGCACACTTGCTGCAACCATAGAGAACCTTATCCTGAGGCCAGGGACCTATCATACACTGGTGGATACTTTTGAAAATTATGTTGTTGAGGAGATCCCTATCACCAATAAGCTTACGGATGGGGTTCATGTCAAGGACTTCCATTTTCACAACGACAGCACACTGATCCTTATCCAGCGGGGTACTGATAATTTTATCCCGCATGGTGAATCGCTATTGAGAAGAGGTGATGTTTTGATCGTTTTCGGTACAGATGCTGCGCTTGAGGATACCCGGGTGCGGTGCTCAGTCTGATGCCCCTTTGATCATTTCCTTCATGCTGAGGATCTGTTCAGGTGTTCCCAGTACAAATAGTTTTGAACCTCTTGATACACTGAGGTCGGGAGAAGGATTGATGATAAACTCACCATCCGGTGTTTTAAAGCCAATGATGTTAGCTCCGGTCTTTTTTCTGATCCCGATCTCGTATATGGTCTTATCCAGGACCTCCGATGGCAATTCGCTGCATACGATCTCTTCCAGGTTTGTTGGTGCAGCTCCATGAACAGAAAGCCTTTCCAGGAACTCCATGATATCCGGTTTTGCTACCAGGGTGGCCATATGTGCCCCCCCAACCCGTTCCGGCATGACCACATTGTCGACGCCGGCAATTTTTAGCTTCTTATCCGAGCTTTCGTTCGATGCCCTGCTGATGATGGTCATGGTATGATTTAATGAGCGGGCAGTGAGAGCAACAAAAAGGTTGTCGGCATCATTCGGGAGGGTGGAGATCAGGGCCCTGGCTTTTTTAATGTTTGCCTTTTCAAGGATGTCATCATCAGTGGCATTCCCTTCAACAAAACGGATGTCGTCGCTGATGTGTTGCATAATCAAATCGTGGTTGTTTTCAATCACCACAAAGGCTTGTTTGTGGGCCATCAGCTCATGTGCCGACTGTTGTCCGTTCCGGCCATAGCCGCAGATTATAATATGATTATCCATTTTTCTGACTTTAGATTTTTTTCTTGCACCTCCGACGAAAAAACTTGATAATTGTCCTTCGACGAAATGCGTTGTAATAATGGAAATGGCATAAGCGTAGGTACCGAAACTGGACAGGATCAGGACCATGGTGAAGATCTTGCCGGGTGTACTCAGTTTATGGATCTCGCCGAAGCCAACCGTGGAAGTGGTTATGACTGTCATGTAGAGAGAGTTGAGGAAGGTATCTCCCTCTATCAGCATATAGCCGGTAACCCCCAGCACAATGATTGCCAGCAGTATTAAAATGGCTGTGAATATCTTTCTTCTGCCCGACTGTTCCACTCTTTCTAAGCTTAATTTCTGCTCACAAAGGTATGAATTTGCTGTTAACGGCTTTTAAGTATCTGATGGCCAATGCTGCATTCAAGACAGCGCTTATGGTCACACATATTTTTCTTTAATTGCAACAATCCCTGGCTTTCCAGGCCATTGTGGGCTTTTATTCCGCTTGATTCCCACTTGCGGATCACGGCATTGTTCTCAGGCGGCAGGGATTCCAGGAATGAGAGCGCACGTTCGCAGAGTTCGGGTTTATTCATCTCCTGCCCGTAAAGATGGACAAGGGGAATGATGGCGTTGAGTAATATCAACTGGATGCTCTGTTTCCCGAATCTCTTTTTTGACTTTTTGCTAATC
>QMPN01000027.1 GCA_003648575.1 Bacteroidota bacterium | reverse complement strand
TCATCAACGTTCATCATTGAATAAGAAGTACCCGGCTTAACCGGCACACTGTATAAATGCTGGTAATATGCTTCTGCCCTGAAATTCATATTTTCACTTACCGACCAGTTATATCCTGCCACCAAATGATGAGATTTTGTAAAATCCAGGTTTTTATTTGGTTGTGCAAATCCATTTGCTGAGGGTTGCTGTCCGAGGTACAGGAACAACATTTCCAGGCGGCTATGATCGCCATATCCTAAGCTTAAAGTATGTGTTGGTTTGATGTTCCAACTTATTCCCAAACGTGGTTCAAATACATACTGATTATTTAAGGTAAAATATTGCACATGGATTCCGGCATTGATCTTAACTTTCTCCGACAGGTCAAACCTCGATTGTGAAAATGCCTGTATCAATTCAGAGCTCCCTTTATCATCAACAAAAGAAACCAGATCCTGTGTAAATACCGGTGCTTCCTGGATGAGCATATCATAGTTTATTAAATGTACAGTAACACCTGTTCTATTGGTATGCTTCGGGCCAAATTTATGATTCAAATAGGATGACAGGCTATATTTCCATGAGTAGTTTTCAATATTCTTATAAGGGTGCAAGGAGTTTTGTTCATCCATTCTTTTAATATCCCATGTTATACCATTTCCGGAAACAGCCATGGCTGAATTCAACAGTGAACGTTTACCAATGATGAGTTTATGAGTTACTCCCAGTGCGCCCATGTAGGTACGGCCATCCGCATCTTCACGATCCTGTTCATACTCCCAATCTCCCATATCTTTTGTCACCCTGGATCCGGAATAGTCCGTAGCACCAATTCCCCAGATGGAGAATATCCCGGCTTTTTTTGTGGGCAGGTCTGTCTTGAAATTAAAATCCTGATATTTAATCAAACCCGCATCTTCGGGTAAGATGGGTTTCAAAATGCCAAAATTGGCATATCTGTAATTAAACAGATATGTTGCTCCTCTCCCCTTTTTATATGGCCCTTCGGATGAAAGAGAAATACCCATTAAACTTGCTTCGATGGTATGTTCCCGTTTATCGCGGTTACCGGAGCGCAACTTAATGTCAAAAACCCCTGACAGGGCATTTCCATATTCAGCCGGAAAAGCACTTGTGAAAAAATCGGATGAAGCCATCATTTGAGCGCTCAAAGCCGTTAATCCACCACCACCAAAAGAGGTCATATTTGCAAAATGGCTGGGATTTGAAATTTCAAGTCCTTCCATGCGCCAGAGCAATCCTTTTGGTGCATTACCACGGATTACAATAGCATTGCTGTTCATGTTACCGGCAACACCGGCATACGAAGACACCAGGCGGGCCGGATCATCAAAACCACCTGCAAAACGGTGAGCTTCTTCCATATTGATTTGCCTGCTGCTGATAATTGCCATAGAGTTTAAGGCTTCCTTTTTATCCTGATCTGCTTTTATGACCACTTCATTGAGCCCGACAGCGGATTCCTTTAAACCCGTATTGATTACAAGCTCTTTTCCTGAGCCCACTTCCAACTCGCTGATAAGAGCCGGTTCATAACCAATATAACTGATTCGAATGTCGTACCTCCCAAGGGGTACGTTTTCCAATCGGAAATATCCATCCACATCTGTAATACCACCAATCAAGGGATCGGATCCTACAATGATAACTGTAACCCCGGGCAAGGGTATCTGCACATCTACATCTACCACCTGGCCTTTTATTGTTTGAGTTAATTCCTGTGCTGACAAGCTTATGCTTATCAGCATTATGAAACTTACCACCAATAATATACTGAAACGGAAACCCCTGTTATAACTTCTTTTTGTTTTCATCATTTTTTACGTTGTTATAAGGTGCGAAAATAAAATACTGCTAAGCCTGTACGGATGGATTTCTTTTGAACGGTAGAATAAAACTATGAACTGCAAAAATTGACAGTTGAATTGAAAATTGTGTTTTCGTACCGATGACAGGAATTTCATTATAGGGGTTTTAAATGTCAATGTACATTTCAACTCCCGATAATCTCCTTTCACAGGAATATCCGGTAATTCACAAGAATTATATTTCAGGTGAATGCAAACAGTATAGTTTTGCAGTATCTTTAGAATTGCATCCTAAAGGTCCTAAATTGTATGATAACACAAAATGAATATAAAACATGAATCATAAAGCCATAAAAACATTTCTCATAAGGCTACTCGTAGTATTTCTAATTCATTTCATATTTAAAATTGGGGATCAATCAATCAATGTTTTCTCTGAATTTACCTCACGCGGGTTTGTATTTTCGGTATTTTTTACCATCTATGGGCTTATTGTCTGGTATGTTTCAGCTTTCGTCAATTTAAAAATTCAAAAAGGTCAGGAATCATCATCAGATCATAAAAAATATTACATCTTTTTACTTTTCTCGTTTCATTTTATCTATGGATTTGCAGTCTCATTTTTGACAAATATGCTATATCGTATTGGGGATGTCTATTTCTATAATATGGGGGAAACATGGTCAGAGGTATCCATTTTAAATCCTGAGTTTACTTTTAGTCTCTTCGTGATTTATATAATACTTTTTTCGTTTGATGTATATTACCACTCAAACATTAAGAGTAAGGAGGATCAATTACAATTAGAAAAGCTAAAACAGGAAAATACCCTGGCCCAATATTTAAACCTGAAATCACAAATCGAACCCCATTTTTTGTTTAACAGCCTGAGTGTGTTGTCATCACTTATACAAACGGATGTAAATATTGCCGAGGAGTTCCTATTGCGATTATCCAAAACTTTACGGTATGTAATTGAAAAAAATGAATTACCCCTAGTTCCTTTGAAAGATGAGGTTCTTTTTGTTGAAGATTATTTCTTTTTAATAAAGAACCGTTTTGAAGAGGGCATAATTTTTAACAATTCAATGGATCAGGCGCTTATTCAAAATAGCTACATCCCTCCTGCTTCTTTACAACTATTAATTGAAAATGCAGTTAAACACAATAAATTTACCAGGGAAGCCCCTCTTCACATACATATTTCTGCTACTGAGAATCAGATAGTAGTGAACAACAATATAAACCTGAGGGATGATACTTCCGATTCGACAAAGCAGGGACTTCATAACCTGACCCAACGATTTGCCTATTTTTCGGATAAAGCCATAAGTATTAGCAGTAACGAAGCAGGTTTTACAGTCTCATTACCTGTATTAACTAAAGCAGATTATGAACGTATTAATATTTAAAGATGAAAAGCCCACGGCCCTGCGCCTGGCAAGCCTTCTGTCAGAGATCGACAGCTCCATAAATATTGTTGGCACTATCGGGTCTGTTGATGACGGAATAAAATGGTATCACGAAAACAACATGCCTGATCTTGTTTTCCAGGACATCGTTCTGTCCGATGGCAATTGTTTCGATATTTTTGATGCCATCGAGGTCACTGCACCGGTTATATTCACTACCGCTTTTAGCCAATATGCCATAAAGTCGTTCCAGGTAAACAGTATCGATTATATCATCAAGCCTTATGATATTAATGATTTAAGATCTGCGCTGCAGAAACGCAGGAAATTAAAAGGGACTTTTTACCTGCCTGACAAGAAACTCCTGGAAGAAATCTTGAAAGAAAAGTCATTTACACCCAAAAAGCGCTTCCTTATTAAAATTGGCGATAATTACATCCCGATAAACAGTGATGACATCGCCTACCTGATTTCTGATGAAGGGCTTACCTTCGCAACACTATTTAACAGGGAAAAACATATCGTCAACTATTCTATTTCTGAACTTTCGAAGCAAATGGACCCTGCATCTTTCTTCCAGATAAACAGAAAAATGATTGTCAATATTAAAAGTGTACAGAAACTTAGCTCATGGTTCAACAACAGGCTGCAAACTACGTTAGATCCACCGACTAACGAAAACACGGTGGTCAGCCGTGCAAAAGCAAGCAGCTTTAAGGAATGGCTGGATTTATAAGCTGAATTCTGAATTAATTCTGCTATCTGATATCAAAATCCCAACACCTTCCGGTCTTTTACCGGAAGTTTACTCACGATCAACTCATAGGACTGATCAATCCATTCCTTGATCGTCTTCACATCGATACTTCCATCGATCAGTACAAGATTCCAGCTTCCCCTGAAATAGCGGGCTTGCCTGACCGCCGGATAATGTTCACGCATATCCATATATTTCTCAGGGTCACATTTCAGCACTACACCAAATTCATCCTGCAGGTCGGTAATGGCAAACATCTTATTCATAACCTTGAAAACCAGGGTGGTTTCATCAAAAGGAAAGCTTTCTGTAGCAGCTTTTTTGGAAAGGCAATAAGTACGGAGCTCTTCAATGTTCATCAGGATTAAGGTTAATTATCAATAAGTAATACCTCACCCCCTGGGCCCCTCTCCTCGAGAAGAGGGGGAAAAGGGGGCCTGGGGGCTAAGAGGGTGAGGTGAGCTATTTCAGTATGGCTAATAAATTACAGTCTCCTAAGTAAAAAATACACTAATTTTGTCGCAGATATTTGATAGGGGAACCTATGCACGGCAATTGATATTGATCGATTGCCTTGATTTTTGAGTGGCCCTTACCTTATCTTTGTAGAAACAAATATATGCATATATGGCATTAAAAAGAAAAACCTCCGACCTGAAAAAGAGGATGCGCGATGCGCTTCAGGGTGGTGGATCCAAAGCAATAAAAAAGCAAAAGTCGATTGGTAAGCTTACCGCAAGGGAGCGTATCATCGTGTTGCTCGACCCGAGGTCTTTTCATGAATATGATATTTTCGTCGAGCATGCCGCCAAGGATTTCGACATGGACAAGAAGCACCTGCCTGGTGATGGTGTTGTAACCGGTACCGGCACCATCAGTGGGCATCCTGTCTGCATTTATGCACAGGATTTCACCGTGGCCGGGGGATCGCTGGGGCTCATGCATGCCCGTAAGATCACAAAGATCATGGACCATGCAATGAAACTGGGTGTGCCCATCATCGGTATCAACGACTCGGGTGGAGCAAGGATACAGGAAGGTGTTAATTCACTGGCAGGTTATGGTGAGATCTTTTACCGTAATACTCAAGCATCCGGCGTGATCCCACAAATATCTGTGATCCTGGGCCCTTGTGCCGGTGGCGCCGTATATTCCCCTGCCCTCACCGACTTTGTGTTTGTGGTTGACAAAATATCAAAGATGTTCATTACCGGCCCCGAGGTGATCAAAAGCACCATCGGTGAAGATATTTCTATGGAAGACCTGGGCGGAGCCCGGGTACATTCCGAGATTACCGGAAATGCACACTTCTTTGCAGAAAGTGAACAGCAGTGCTTTGACCAGATCAAAGAACTCATCACTTACATCCCTTGGAACAACCAGAAGAAAGCCGATGCCTTCCCTAAAAAGGCCCCGCGCACGCGTAATTACAATATAGATACGGTCATCCCGACCGATCCCAAGCAGCCATATGATGTCAGGGATGTGATCAAATCTCTCTGCGATGATTCTGATTTCTTTGAGATCCAGGAATTGTTCGCTGCCAATATTGTGATCGGATTTGGAAGGCTAAAAGGTGAAACAATTGGTTTCGTTGCAAATCAGCCGCTGGTGCTTGCCGGAGTCCTTGATGTTGACTCTTCCGACAAAGCTGCACGCTTTATCAGGTATTGTGATGCTTTCAACATACCAATGGTGACCCTTGTCGATCTTCCGGGATACCTTCCGGGCGTAGACCAGGAGCATGCCGGGGTGATCAGGCACGGTGCCAAAATCCTGTATGCCTATTCGGAAGCCACAGTTCCTAAAATAACTGTTGTACTGCGTAAAGCATATGGAGGTGGATATATTGCCATGTGTTCACACCACCTGCGCGCCGACTTTGTCTTTGCATGGCCTACAGCCGAAATTGCTGTAATGGGCCCAGAAGGTGCAGCCAATATCATCTTCCGTAACGAGATAAAAAATGCGGAGAATCCCGAAGAGGTCAGGAAGCAAAAGATAAAAGAATACAGGGAGAAGTTTGCTAATCCTTACGTTGCTGCAGCATATGGCTATATCGATGCGGTTATTGAACCCAACGATACCCGTCGCATGCTGATACATGCCCTCGATATTTCGGCCAACAAGCAGGAAACACCACCGAAGAAAAAGCATGGTATACCACCATTTTAATCCTTTGGATCATGAAGAAGAAAGACGAAAACAAAGGAAAATACAAGAGTCTCAACATCGAGAACCTCAAGTACAGGACCCTCTTTACCAAGAAGTTTCAGAACAGGAAAGCCTATAAGGAGAAGGACCCGATGATGGTATTGGCCTTCATTCCCGGAACCATTCGCAAGATAAGTATCGCAGAAGGTGATAAGGTAAAGAAAGGCGATCTCCTCATCATCCTCGAAGCTATGAAGATGAAGAACCGTGTCCTGGCACCCATGGATGCTACCATAAAGAAGATCAATGTGAAGACCGGGATCATCGTCCCGAAAAATGAGATCCTGATAGAACTTGAGTAGATATTATTTGCGAAGGGACTTCAGGTAATCCTGGTACATCTTATTATTTTCCGCTATAAAACTCAGCAGCTCTTCTTTTCCAAGGGCTGTTTTTGCTGATGTGATGATTAGCTGAGGAACCACCTCCCAGCTCAGGCTAAGATGCCGGGTATAACCCTCTATCGAATCAGCCAGCTTAACTTTAGAAAGCTTGTCTGTCTTGGTAAAGACGAGTACAAAAGGCAGTTGATTTTCTGCCATCCAGGCCATAAACTCAAGGTCATTCTTTTGTGGTTCATGCCGCGCATCAATAAGGATGAAGGTGCAGACCAGGGTTTCCCTTTTTAGAAGATAAGCGTGGATCATCTTCCTCCATCGTTCACGCTCGCTCCGGGAGATCTTGGCATATCCATATCCCGGCAGGTCAACCAGGTACCATTCATCATTTACAACAAAATGATTGATCAGCCTGGTCTTGCCGGGTGTCTGGCTGATCTTTGCCAGACCCTTAGTGTCGGTGATCATATTGATGAGAGAAGATTTTCCCACATTCGAACGCCCGATGAAGGCATACTCGGGGAATTTCCCTTCCGGGCAGGATCCTGCATCAGGACTACTGATCAGGAATTCAGCTTTGATGATGTCAGGTTTCTTATTTCCCTTCATCGTCTTTGATATAAGTGGATATATGGCGGTCTTTCTTGTAGTCGTAAATATCTGCAATGGTCACATTAATACCCATTTCTTCTACACCACCGAAACCTTGATTCATTGCAGCCCCAAAAGAGCGCATGGTTGCAGAAAGGTTCATATAGGCATTGAAAAGGGGTGGAATTCCTTCCTTGAGGGCTCGTATCTTATGCACAAGGATCTTATAGTCCTCATCATAATTACATCCCGTAAAAATACTATTCAGCACCTTTTCGGAAGTACCGCTTTCAACGGGAATAATAGGGGTCATCAGATGATCAGGATCGGGGAAGTACTTCGAAATAAAGTAATACAAAAGATCCTTGGCAAGGGCATCATAGTGCGGATAGAGAGTCACCTTACCAAACAGGAATTTAATATCGGGGTTATCGATCACTATAGAACCCAGCCCATCCCATATATTATCGAGTGAATACATCCCCCTGCGCAGGTCGACTGTTGGTTGATAAAATGTTTGAACAAAGCTCCTGCCAAGCTCAACGGTTATCGGCAGGTAGTCTGAAATGAATTTCTCTGAAATATTGAACAGCTTTCCGGTAGGCGTCCTAAGACTGCCATCATCGTTTACTTTGATCTCCTTACCATGGATGAAACGGTACCCACCAATGATCTCACCTTCGTCAGGGTCCCAGACGATCAGCTGATTAAATGAATCCTCTTCGGTATCGTACTGATCAATATCTATCGCCTTCCCTGTGCCGCCACCCGCGTCGCGGAAGGTCATCTCCCGCAATCGTCCTATCTCCCGCATGGTATTCGGTGAATCCTGATGAGTGATTACAAAGATCTTATTGTTGGCATTGTTGGTATCGCGGATGAACCTGTCATCAGTCAATTCCTTTTCTATCAATGCCCGGTCGACGGGAGGGATGATAGTTTCCATATCTTAGAGATTATTTTGTTCTTTCATTTCATACACCTTATCCCTGAGCAAAGCGGCCCATTCCAGATCGCTTTTGCTTTTGTCGAAAGTTTCCCATGGGATGGGATCACCAATCACAAGGTGTATGGTTTTATTGTACTGTTTATAGGTTTCATTCACCAGGTAGAGCATCTCCAGGTTGGCCTTGATGCCCAGTTTATTCCTGATATTAGAAAGCCTGTAAAAAAAGTTAGAGTTCTTGCCATCCATATAAACAGGGATGATATCACGCTTGTGCTGCTTCGCCTTAGTCACGACAGTCTTCTTCCACTCCAGGTCCCTGATCTTTCCCTTCTTCTTTCGGGAAACCAGCCCTGCCGGGAAATACAGCAGCAATTGCTCCGAGGCAAAAGTTTTATTGAACAGCCTGATGTTATCGGCATTGCTACCATGCTTGTTGATGGGAACAAAAAACATCTTCATATTGTCGATGCCGAGCAGTATATCATTCACCGGAAAGATGAAGTCCATGCGAACCTTGGAAACCGCCGACATAAAAGCAATTCCATCCAGGCCGCCTAGAGGGTGGTTAGAAGCTATCAGGTACCTTCCTGTTTTTGGGATCTTTTCCTCACCAATCACCTTCAGGTTTACACCAAATTCTTCCATTATGGCATACACAAATTCGATGCCCATCTTGTGGCCGTGGCGTACTATAAAATCATTCAGATCATCTTCATGCACGATCCGTCGGAGATAGTTCATTAAGAACCATGGCATCATCTTCGCCATGCCGGGACTCTTCTTCCTTATGACCTCCTTCAGGTCAATAAATTTTTCTTTCTTTTCCAATTCAAATATTTTAGAGGATCTCAATAACGCTGTGAGCAAGCCTTCCTATCACAAAAATACGACTATTTCCTGTGTTTCCGACATGCCGAAAAAAGCCTCCTCATTTTGTAACGCAACCATCTGAAAATTTGGAATTTAAGCCTACATCTTCTGGAAGTCACAGCAGGCGCATATTCCGACATATTAACATTTTGTTCATAAAAATTGTAACAACTATTGAAAAAAAGTGGTAGAAAGTGGTAAAATGTGGTAAATCATTTCATATTTTTACACAAAATTGAATTTGAGTGTCGAATATTATCGGGACATACGAGTGTAAAGTTGATGTAAAAGGAAGATTAATGTTTCCTGTTGCATTCAAGGGCCAGCTTGATGAGGACCTTTCGAAAGGTTTTGCTATCAAGCGGAGCATCTTCCGGAAATGCCTTGAGCTGTATCCTATGGAAGAGTGGACCCTGGAAAGCAAACGCATCAACAACCTCAACCGCTTCGTAAAGAAGAATGTCGACTTCATTCGGAAATTCATGGCTGGTGTGAAAAATGTTGAACTTGATTCTACCGGGAGGCTCCTTATCCCCAAAGACTTAATTACCTACGCAGGCATTAAGAAAGAAATCGTACTCGCATCAGTTGTGAACAAGATTGAGATCTGGGACAAATCGGAATATGAAGAAGCGGTTGATTATGATCCTGACGAATTCGCCGACCTGGCTGAAGAAGTTATGGGAAATAAAGAAACCGAACCGAAAGACTGATGTACCACACCCCTGTCCTGTTGGACGAAAGCATTAAAGGAATGATGATTGCACGAGGTGGCACCTATGTGGATGTCACTTTTGGTGGTGGCGGTCATTCCGCCAGGATTTTAGATGAGCTGAAGGGTGGCAGGCTCATCGCCTTCGACCGTGACCCCGACGCAGTGGACAACAGTATCGATGACAAGCGCTTCCTGCTGGTCAATGCTGATTACCGCTATATCAAGAACTACCTGAAACTGCAGGAAGCGATCCCCTGTGATGGCATCCTGGCCGACCTTGGTATTTCGTCTCATCAGATAGATAAGCCCGAGAGGGGATTCTCAATACGTTTCGATGGTGATCTCGACATGCGTATGGATGGCCGCAGTGGAGCCAGCGCTGCCGATGTGATCAACAATTACGCTGAGCGGGAGCTGATGAATATTTTCAGGCAATATGGCGAGATCAAAAACAGCCATAAGCTGGCCGGAGCCATAGTAATGGGTCGCAAAGACGGACAGATAAGTACCACTACAGCGTTGAAAAATATTGCCCTGAAATGCGCCCCGCGCAAGCAGGAACATAAATACCTCGCCCAGGTATTTCAGGCCATCAGGATAGAAGTTAACAAGGAACTGGAATCGCTGGAAACATTTCTCGAAAAAGCGTTGGAGGTGTTGAAGCCCGGTGGACGATTGGTGGTAATCTCATATCACTCCCTGGAAGACAGACTGGTAAAAAACTTTTTCAGAAGCGGAAATGTCGAGGGCAGGAACGAAAAGGACTTTTATGGCAACCTGCAATCAGGAATCACGGCCATCACGCGCAAACCCATTGTCCCGACTGACGAAGAGATGGATCGTAACCCCAGAGCTAGAAGTGCAAAACTAAGGATAGCAGAAAAGAAATAAACATGGCAAAACCTGTCAATACAATCAAAGATGAGGCAAGCGAAAGGACGCCTTCCGGTACCCGCGTAAAGGGTATCGGCGGCGCCTTTCAAAATGTTCTCGGCGGGAACTTCCTGAGAAGGGAAGGTTCTGTAAGGTTACTGCCATACTTCCTCTTTCTCTCCATTATGGTCATGTTTTACATCGCCAATACCTATTACGCGGAGAAGAAAGAAAGGGACATACAGGCGATGAGAAAATCGCTGAAGGAGCTCCGCTACGAGTACATCACCACCCGGTCGGAGCTGATGCGGCAGAGCCAGCAATCGGAAGTCGCAACAAAGCTGCAGGGCACGAACATAAAAGAATCCAGGGTACCTCCTGTGAAAGTGATCAAAAAAGAAGCAGACAACAGCCATGACTGAAGATATTAAAAAAGACATATTATGGCGTGTGTACCTGGTTTACCTGGGTATCTTCCTGCTGGGGCTTGCTATAATATGCAAGGCGGCATACATTCAGTTTGCCGAAGGCCATGATCTGATCGCAATATCGAAGAAGCAGGAGATCAGGCTCTTCGACCTGGAGGCCAACCGCGGAAACATCTATGATGCCGGTGGCAACCTGCTAGCTACCTCAGTGCCCATTTTCGAAATTCGGATGGATGCTGCCAACACCAACATCGCCGACAAATATTTCAATGAAAATATCGATGCCCTGGCAGAGAAGCTCAGCGATCTGTTCGAAGACCGTTCCAAGTATCAGTACAAGAAAGGCATAAGCGATGCCCGCAAAAAAGGAAACCGCTACTACCTGATCAAAAGAAAGGTAAGCTATGAGAATCTGAAAAGGCTCAGGACTTTTCCCATTTTCGACCGGGGCAGGTTCAGGGGTGGGCTGATCATAAACCAGCACACACGGCGCGAGATGCCCTTCGATGAGCTGGCCATGCGTACAATAGGATACGAGAATAAGGAACAAAACCTTTTTGTAGGCCTCGAAGGGGCTTACAATGATGTGCTCGAAGGCACCGACGGGAAGCAAATCATGCGCCGTGTCAGCAATAATGAATGGATCCCCGACTACAGTAAAGAAACACTGGAGCCATCTGACGGCCTCGATATCATCACCACCATAGAGATCAACCTTCAGGATGTGGCCGAAAATGCCTTACATCAGCACATAATCCAGCACCAGGCCTTCCAGGGTTGTGCCATATTGATGGAGGTGAGCACAGGCCACATCAAGGCAATTGCCAACCTGCGACTGAATAAAAAAACCGGTAAATACGAGGAATCATTCAACTATGCCATTGCCGAGGGCATAGAGCCGGGCTCCACCTTTAAGCTTCCAACCATGGTATGCCTGCTCGAAGATGACAAGGTACGGTTAACTGATACTATTGATATCGGGGATGGCTGGTCAGTATACCATGGCATCACCATGCAGGATGTGAAGAAGATCCGTAACGGAAGGATTACAGTAAGGGAAGCCTTCGAGAAATCTTCCAACGTGGGCATTTCACAACTGGCCGTGGCTGCTTACAAAGATGATCCGGCAGCCTATGTCAACAGGCTCTATTCCATGTCGCTGAACAAAAAACTGGGGCTTGAGATCCAGGGTGAGGGCAAGCCCCTCATTAAGCATCCCGACAGCACTGACAACTACTGGTCGGGCATCAGCCTGCCATGGATATCGATTGGATACGAACTAAAGATCACACCCATGCAAACCCTGGCTTTTTATAATGCCATTGCAAATAATGGGGTGATGGTAAAACCTATGTTCGTTAAAGAAATACAACAGGCCGGAAGGACCATAGAGACCTTCGAAACAGAGGTGATCAACAGCAGCATTTGCTCGCAATCTACTATCGACTCTGCCAGGTCACTGCTGGAGGGTGTGGTTGAAAGAGGAACAGCGAAACTTCTGCAAAACAAACATTATAAGGTGGCAGGCAAGACGGGCACAGCCCAAATTGCCAATAAAAACCAGGGATACAAAGAGAAGATTTACAATGCTTCCTTCGTTGGTTACTTTCCTGCCGATAACCCGAAATATTCTTGCATCGTAGTAGTAAATAACCCTGCACAGGGGAAATATTATGGCGGCTCTGTAGCGGCACCTGTCTTCAAGGAGATTGCCGACAAGGTTTACGCCACACATCTCGACATATACCAGGAAACAGAAGAAGAGATCAATGAAACGCGCCTTCCTCCGGTGATGTATGGATACCATGAAGACATCAACTGGCTGTGCAGAGATCTTGACATCCCACTGTCTGCAACAAGCGACGTCGCAGAATGGGTTGTGAATTTCAGGGAGGACGATGGCATCCGCTTCGCTCCGCGCATGATACGAGAAAAGCTGGTGCCCAATGTGAAAGGCATGAGTGCAAAGGATGCCGTTTTCATCCTGGAGCAGTTGGGCATGAAGGCAACCCTTGACGGTCATGGTAAGGTACGCAGCCAATCGGTACAAGCAGGCAGCAGGATCGACCGGGGACAGGAGATAATATTAAGACTTTCAGAAAAGGGATAAGATGGGAAAGCAACTGAAAGACATATTACATAAGGTAGCTGTTAGTGCAATACAAGGCCCGACAGATGTTGTGGTGAATAAGCTGTGTATCGACTCCCGCAAAGCCGCTCCGGGCACGATGTTCATAGCCAGGAAAGGTACAGCAGTGGATTCCCATAAATTCATCCCTGAGGTGATCGAAAGAGGCGTAAGCGTCATCATCTGCGAAGAAATGCCGGAGGATCCGAAGAAGAATGTGACCTTCATCTGCACTAAAAACAGCGATGAAGCGCTTGGCATGGTGTCATCCGCATTTTACGACAATCCGTCGGAGAGCCTCATCCTTTGCGGGGTGACCGGTACCAATGGTAAAACTACCATCGCTACTCTTCTCAACCAGCTGTTCACAGAGCTGGGGTATGCTAGCGGACTAATTTCCACTGTCAGGAACATGATCGACAAAAAAGCAGTCGATGCCACACATACCACACCGGATGCGATCCGTATCAACGCTTTACTGAAAGAGATGGTAGATGCCGGATGCACATATTGCTTCATGGAGGTCAGTTCACATGCCATCCACCAAAAAAGGATCGCAGGCCTGAAGTTTGCAGGAGGGATCTTCACCAACATTACCCATGAGCATCTCGACTACCACGGGAATTTCAAGGAATACATAAACACCAAAAAGAACTTTTTCGATTTGCTGCCGGATGCCGCCTTCGCGCTTGTCAATGCTGACGACAAGAATGGGAAGATCATGTTGCAAAATACATCAGCCACAAAGGTGACCTACGGACTGCGGTCAGCCTGTGATTACAGGGGCAAGGTAATGGAAAACCTACTTGATGGCCTGATGATGAGCATCAATGGAAAAGAAACCTGGTGCCGGCTGATCGGCGAATTCAATGCCTACAATCTGCTTGCGGTATACGCTATGGCTATACTGCTGAAGCAGGATGAAGAGAAGGTACTGACGCTGCTCAGCCAGCTCGATACTGCTGAAGGACGCTTCGAGCATATCCGCTCAGAGGACGGAATCACGGCCATTGTTGATTATGCCCATACCCCTGATGCACTGCAAAATGTGTTGCGCACCATCAATGCCATCCGTACAGGAAATGAAGAACTCATCACCGTAGTAGGTGCCGGTGGTGACCGCGACAGGAGTAAGAGGCCGGTGATGGCACAGATCGCCGGTGAAATGAGCACCAGGCTGATCCTAACCTCTGATAACCCCAGGTCGGAAGACCCTTCGGATATCATCGATGAAATGAAGGCAGGCGTATCAGCCATCGACTTTAAAAAATTGCTTGTGATCACAAACCGCAGGGAAGCGATCAGCGCGGCATGTGCCATGGCAAAGCCCGGCGACATTATCCTGGTGGCAGGGAAAGGGCATGAGAAATACCAGGAGATCAATGGGGTGAAGCACCCATTCGACGATAAGGAAATATTAAAGGAATTAATGACACAAACAGCATAGAGCCATGTTTTATTATTTATTTGAATATCTGCAGACATGTTGTGACTTCCCGGGAGCAGGACTGTTTGAATACATCTCCGTCAGGGCAGCTTTCGCTGTGATCACCTCATTGATCATCACCCTGATCTTTGGAAAACGCTGGATACATTTCCTGAATAAGAAACAGGTTGGTGAAACGATTCGAAATCTTGGTCTGGAAGGACAAATGGAAAAGGAAGGCACGCCCACAATGGGCGGACTCATCATCCTGTTTGCCGTGATCATCCCTACCCTGCTATTTGCCAAGCTACACAACATCTATATCATGCTCATGCTGTTTACCACCGTATGGCTGGGCATGATCGGTTTCGCTGACGACTATATAAAGGTCTTTAAAAAGAATAAAAAAGGTTTAGCGGGTAAATACAAGGTGATCGGACAGGTCATACTGGGCCTGGTTGTAGGCCTCACTATGTATTTCAATGAAGATATTGTGATCCGGGAAAAGATCACCGATCAGGCGGTGATAGCGGAAATGCAGTCCAATGGTGAAACGCAGGTGCTCTTTTCACAGGACCCGGTCAAATCACAGAAAACGACACTCCCTTTCTTCAAGAACAATGAGCTTGACTATAAAGCCATCATCTCCTGGGCCGGAGAGGGAGCCGCCGATTGGGCATGGCTCATCTTCATCCCGATTGTGATCCTCATTATCTCAGCGGTATCGAACGGGGCCAACCTCACCGATGGCATGGACGGACTTGCAACCGGAACCTCGGCCATCATTGGGGCCACACTGGCTGTCCTTGCCTGGGTATCAGGCAACATCGTATTTGCCGATTACCTCAACATCATGTATATCCCGAATACCGGTGAACTGACCATTTTCATCAGTGCCTTTGTGGGTGCCTGTATCGGATTTCTCTGGTACAACTCCTACCCTGCGCAGGTGTTCATGGGGGATACCGGCAGCCTGACCATCGGTGGTATCATCGCGGTATTTGCCATTCTTATCCGCAAGGAACTCCTCATCCCTATCCTTTGCGGGATCTTCCTGGTAGAGAGCGTTTCGGTGATCATGCAGGTGAGCTACTTCAAGTATACCAAAAAGAAATCCGGTACCGGGAAGCGCATCTTCAAGATGTCGCCCCTGCATCATCATTATCAAAAGCTTGGCTATGCCGAGCCGAAGATCGTTCAGCGCTTCATGATCGTGGGGATCATGCTGGCCTTATTGACGATCATCACATTAAAACTGAGATAAAATTGAATGGAAAACAGAAACATAGTCATCCTTGGTGCCGGCGAAAGTGGGCTGGGAGCAGCCGTGCTCGCACGGAAGCAGGGCTTTGATGTACTGGTTTCCGACAGTAACAAGATAACAGAAAAAAACAGAGGCGTTCTTTCACAGTTTGACATTGAATTTGAAGAGGGGAAACACTCCGCCGGCAGGATACTGAAGGCTGATGAAGTCATCAAGAGCCCCGGGATTCCGGATGAAGTGCCTGTAGTCAGGAAACTGCAGGAAGCAGGCATACCGGTGATATCAGAGATCGAATTTGCCGCCCGCTACACCAGGGGCATGCTGATCTGTATCACTGGATCCAACGGGAAGACCACCACTACCCTGCTGACACATCACATCCTGAAAAATGCAGGACTCGATGTAGCAGTAGCAGGCAATGTGGGTATGAGTTTCGCCATGGAGGTAGCCCGGCAGGACCACGACTATTTCGTGCTTGAGATCAGCAGCTTCCAGTTGGACGGCATGTTTGATTTTAAGGCCGATATCGCCATCCTGATGAACATCACCCCTGATCACCTCGACCGCTACGGGAACTCCTTTGAGGCCTATGCAGCATCGAAGTTCAGGATCATCCGGAACATGGATAAAGATGGAGCATTCATCTATTGCCAGGACGATCCCGTGATCATGGAAGGCATCAGGAAGATGCGTATCCCCTGCGGGAAATACCCTTTCACTTTGAATTCAGATATAGACAGTGAAGGAGCATATATAAAAGATAATAACATCATTATAAATATTCAATCTAAAACAACGGAAATGACACTAGAAAGGTTAGCACTACAAGGAAAGCACAATATTTATAATTCGATGGCCGCCGGTATTTCAGGCAGGTTATTGGAAATTCGGAAGCAGCACATCCAGGATTCCCTGTCTGATTTTCAGAATATCGAACATCGGCTGGAACATGTGGCTATCATCCAGGGTATTGAATTTATCAATGACTCCAAAGCTACAAACGTGAATTCGGTCTGGTATGCCCTGGAGAATATGCCTGAAAATGTGATCTTGATCGCAGGTGGTATCGACAAGGGAAACGATTACAGCATACTAATGGAGATGGTAAAAAGTAAGGTAAAAGCCATTGTTTGCCTGGGGAAAGACAACTCCAAGCTGATGGATGCCTTCTCCGGTGAAGTGGAAAGCATCATAGAAACATTTTCCATGGATGTAGCAGTAAGGGCTGCACTATATCTTGGTAAGAAAGGTGATACCGTCTTACTGTCGCCGGCTTGTGCCAGCTTCGACCTTTTCGAAAACTTCGAAGACCGTGGAGATCAATTTAAACAATCTGTAAACGGACTCTAATCATGTCAAAAGTACTCGGAAATATAAGGGGTGATAAGGTGATCTGGGCAGTGGTGATTCTGCTGTCGGTATTCTCCCTGCTCACTGTTTACAGTTCTACCGGGACCCTCGCCTATAAGAACCAGGCCGGGAATACCGAGTACTATATGTTCAAACATTTCATCATCCTAATCTTCGGTTTTCTGATCATGTACTTCACCCACCAGATCAAGTTTACCTACTTCAGCAGGATCTTTCAGGTCGCGCTGTATATTGCTGTTCCCCTGCTGATCCTCACCCTCTTTGTGGGTCTCGACCTGAATGAGGCCAAGCGTGTATTGCCACTTCCGTTCAACCTGACGTTCCAGACCTCCGACCTTGCTAAGCTCACCCTCATCATGTATCTGGCACGTTTGCTCAGCAAGAAGCAAGACCGCATAAAAGATTTTAAATCTGCTTTCGTTCCCCTGATGATCCCGGTACTCATCGTATGCGGCCTCATCCTGCCTGCCAACTTTTCAACAGCAGCTATGTTGTTTGTGACCAGCCTGGTGCTGATGTTCATCGGCAGGGTTAACCTGAAGTATATCTTTTCGCTGATCGGCATCGGAATCGTATCTTTTGTCTTGCTCCTGGTAATTGCAAATGCATATCCTGATCTCCTGCCAAGGGCCAATACATGGAAAACCAGGATCGTGACCTTTACAGACAAAGACGTCATCGACCCGGATAAGACTTACCAGGTAGACCAGGCCAAGATCGCTATTGCCGAGGGCGGCCTGATAGGAAAATTTCCCGGCAACAGCACCCAGCGTAACTTTCTTCCCCACCCCTACTCGGATTTCATCTTTGCCATCTTCATTGAAGAATATGGCCTTCTGGGAGGGGCATTCCTGGTGTTGCTATACCTCATACTCTTTTTCAGGGTAGTTCGGATCGTGACACGAATACCACGAAACTTTGGCGCCTTCATGGCTGCCGGAGTAGGATTCAGTCTGGTGTTCCAGGCAATGATCAACATGGCCGTTGCCGTCAACCTTATACCTGTTACCGGCCAGCCTTTGCCTCTGGTTAGCATGGGGGGAACGTCCATATGGTTTACAAGCATATCGCTGGGCATTATTTTAAGCGTAAGTAAAGAAATTGACACCTCACCCGAAAATATTGAAGAGTATGCCACAGCCTAGAAAAAAGATCATCATCAGTGGCGGGGGAACCGGGGGACATATCTTCCCGGCAGTGGCCATTGCTGACGCTTTAAAGCGAAGGCTGGATGATGCTGACATCCTGTTCATAGGTGCAAAAGGCCGTATGGAAATGGAAAAGGTGCCTGCTGCGGGATATCCGATCAAAGGACTATGGATCAGCGGCATACAGCGCAGACTCACTCTAAGAAACCTGTCTTTCCCTTTCAAGCTGATCTCGAGCATACTCAAGGCCAGAAAGATCATGAAAAGCTTCAAGCCCGATGTGGCCATAGGCACCGGCGGATATGCCAGCGGGCCCATGCTCAGGGTAGCTTCGAGACGAGGCATCCCCTCTCTCATACAGGAGCAAAACTCATTCCCCGGTATTACCAACAGGCTGCTGAGCAAAACAGTCGATCGAATATGTGTGGCTTTCGAGGGTATGGACAAATACTTCCCGGCCACCAAGATCACCATCACCGGGAACCCGGTCAGAAAAGACATCATCGAAAAAGAAGGCAAACAAGGTGAGGCAATGAAATTCTTCGGACTGAAAGAGGGAATAAAAACCATCCTGATCATTGGTGGCAGCCAGGGTGCACGCTCTGTCAACCGGGCTATGGGCAGTCAGTTGCAAGAGATCATCAAAAACGATGTACAATTGATCTGGCAATGCGGGCAAGCCTTTCTTCCCACGGCAACAGATATCCTGGACCTATTGGATCCATCACTGAAAGAAAAGGTCAAAGTGCATGACTTCATCTATCGCATGGACCTGGCCTATGCGGCAGCAGATGTCGTGGTCTCCCGGGCCGGTGCTATAGCCATCTCTGAGCTATGTATAGTTGGGCATCCCCTGATCCTGGTGCCTTTGCCGAGTGCTGCGGAAGACCATCAAACCAAAAATGCACTTGCCCTGGCCGAAAAGGAAGCAGCCATACTCCTGCCGGATGGAGAACTTGATAAAAAGCTGGCATCTACACTGAATACACTTATTGCTGACGAGGGAAAGCAAGCCACTATGAAAGAAAATATTCACCGCTTTGCACGCCCTGATGCAACGGAAAAAATTGCTGATGAAGTGATAAAACTGCTTGAAAGATAATGAAGGAACTGCAAACAAATACCATTTACCTGATAGG
>QMPN01000026.1 GCA_003648575.1 Bacteroidota bacterium | reverse complement strand
GATGTGTATTTTTTCATAAGGATAAATTTCAGTTTGCAAAATTATGTTATTTCATGGATTGCGAAAGCGGATTCCGAATTGATTTTATGCTTAATTTCATCAACGAAATAATAATGCATGAACGCTTTAAGCAGAATATTGGTATTTCTTCCCTTTTTTTTGCTGGTGAATACTGTGGATGCCCAGCGGGTATTGCTTGTAGAAAAAGCTGGAAAGTTTAGGAATTATAAATATTTCGTAGGTGATGATATCATCCTGAAAACCGCTCCATACAACACCAAGCATGAAGGAGTCATCCATGAGGTTACGGACACTAGCATATTATTAAATTTCGATGATGAGGTCATGATCGAGGATATTCAAATGGTGCTAAGACCGCGCTGGGGATTGGGGCTAATAGCTAAGATCACCAGGATAGCCGGTGCAGGATATTTTGTGCTGGACGTGGTGAACAGGTCCATCAACAGTGAATCTCCCATCGTAACTCAAAATACAGCCATTATCAGCGCCAGCATGGTCGCATTCAGTTATGCACTGTTACCCTTGCAAAAAAGACGCATTAAAAGAGGGGAAAAATGGCGGGTCAAGGTTTTGAATATGTCAATGGATGATGATGTGCCTAATCCATTTCAGCGATAAAAGTTTTAATGATCGAAGTCATTTTTGGCTCAGCTATGCTGGCTGCATCGATAACATCATCATGAGAGATCTCAACGATCTTTCCGTCTACACCAAGATCAGAGATCACTGAAAAAGCCAGACATGGAAGTCCTGCCTGTCGGGCAACGATCACTTCAGGAACAGTCGACATCCCCACAGCATCCCCGCCAATAATACGGACATACCTGTACTCAGCCGGTGTTTCGAATGTAGGCCCTGTTACCGCTGCGTATACACCGGTCTGGTACTTTATACCCAGGCGTGAAGCTATTGCACTGGCCTTTTTCCTGAGGGAATGGTCATATGGCTCGCTCATATCAGGGAAACGTAGCCCCAGGGCATCATCATTCGGCCCTATCAGGGGGTTCGTTCCCATCAGGTTGATATGGTCTTCAATGAACATGATGTCCCCTACAGCAAATTCAGGGTTTAGTCCGCCGCTGGCGTTGGAAAGGATCAATACGCGGATTCCAAGTTCTTTAAATATCCTGATCGGGAAGGTCACTTCCTGCATTGTATAGCCTTCGTAGAAGTGAAAGCGGCCTTGCAGGGCAACAACTTTAGATCCACTCAATTCACCGAAGATCAACTTTCCTTGATGCCCTTTTACTGTAGAGACGGGAAAGTTGGGGATCTCCTCGTAATTGATAATATGCTCAGCTTTGATCTCGTTCACAAGGCCACCCAATCCGGTGCCTAGAATGATCCCAAAATCCGGAGTGAAGCCGGTTTTATGCTTTAGAAAGTTGCTGGTTTCCTGTATCTTTTTCAACATATTCAAGAATTTGGTCGTCAAAGATAATATTATCTCCGTTATGGAACTTGAACTTGATAGGAATATAAAATACAGGCATGTTCTTGATGAGTTCCCGCAATGATGATTTATCCAGGCGCATGGCATCCTTTTCGGTAGTAAAGATGACCTTGTTGCGGGTGAACATATTGTTGAATTCGGTTTTTATCTTTTCCAGATCCTGCAGTGTATATTTGTGATGGTCCATGAAGTCCATTACCTGAAGTTCCTGACACATGCTTTGAAGGTGTTCCTGAAGCGGATATGAATTGGCTACACCGGAAAAAAGCAGGATGGTATTGTATGTTTTTTTTAGCAAGCCTTCATTTTTCTTGCAAATAGGTACGGGTTTCCCGTAACTGATATAAGAAAAGAGCAATTGCTGGTGTAGCCTGGGCTTGATCATAGAGGTTATCCTCCGTCGGGTGATGGGCGATAAAACACCGGGTGTTTTGGTCACAATGATGATGTCGGCACGTTTGGAAGCACTTCTGAATTCCCTGAGGGTTCCTGCAGGCAAGGGATAATCATTCACAAATAATTTATGAAAGTCGGTCAGCAGTATGGAAAGACCGGGCTTAACATAGCGGTGCTGATAGGCATCGTCGAGAAGCACCACATCCAGATCAGAGAAATTATCCATCAGACGATTGATGCCCTTTCTTCTTCTTTCGTGAACAGCCACCTCCACATTATCGAATTTTGTTTTATATTGGAGCGGTTCATCACCTATTTCTTCGAAAGTTGACTTTTTATGGGCCAGGACAAAACCACGGGTTTTACGCTTATAGCCCCTGCTTAGCGTTGCTACTTTATAGGATTCGCTGAGCCTACGGATCAGATATTCTACCATAGGCGTTTTCCCGGTACCTCCGTAGGAGAGGTTTCCCACAGAGATCACCGCCAACGGAAACGATTCTGAACGAAGGACTTTCCAATCAAAAAGTTTTCCCCTCAAAGCCATAATGAATCCGTAAATGCAGGCGAATGGAAATAGGATTACGCGCAAAACATCCATCGTTGAAAGATACAAATTAATTCAAAGCCTTGATAATTCTTATACTAATTTTATTTCAATTATTCTCAAATCGCAACGTATTTTCCTCAAATATAAACGAATATTGAAAAATTAACAATTGGCGAGTACATTTTTGGTGACATCACTTATAGATCTACGAATATTCACCAGAGACGATTGAATTTAGTATTTTTGAAGTCTAAGAAGTGTAATATGAAGATAAAAGATATAAGCAGCTTTCTTGAAGAATTGGCACCACCGGCCTTGCAGGAGTCATATGATAATTCCGGATTGTTGATCGGTAATCCGGATGCAGGGATTGATCATGTACTGATTTGCCTCGATCTGACGATGGAAGTCCTCGACGAGGCCATCCGGGATGGCATAGGCCTAATCATCTCACATCATCCACTGATCTTTTCGGGTATGAAAAGGCTGACCGGGGCGAATGCAACGGAACGGATCGTGATGAAAGCGATAAAAAATGATGTTGCCGTTTATGCCATCCATACGAACCTTGATAACGTACGTGAGGGCGTGAATGCCATTTTATGTGAAAAGCTGGGTATCGAAAAGACTTCTATACTCAGGCCTGTAAGCGGAGTATTAAACAAACTGGTCACCTTTTGCCCCGAAGATCATGCCCAAAAGGTGAGGAAGGCATTGTTCAAAGCCGGAGCCGGCCAAATTGGGAATTATGATAACTGCAGCTACAACCTTGAAGGTTATGGTACATTCAGGGCTGGCGAGGGGAGCAAACCCTTTGTAGGTGAGCAGGGAAAAGTACACAGGGAAGATGAAACCCGAATAGAAGTGATCTTTCCCGATCATGTGATGGACAGGCTGATCAGGGCACTCCAGGCAGCACACCCTTATGAAGCAGCAGCATATGATATTTATCCTCTGAAGAATGATTTTCCCACTGCCGGAGCAGGCATGATCGGCACCCTGGCAACACCACTGGATGATGATGCTTTCCTGAAAATGCTGAAGAGCACACTGGGAACAGGGGTCGTCAGGCATTCACCCCTGCCGGGAAAAAAGATTCACAAAGTAGCTGTCTGCGGAGGTTCGGGAAGCTTTTTGATTCGCGATGCCATGGCTGCCGGGGCTGATGCTTTTGTGACCGGCGATATGAAATATCACCAGTTTTTTGAGACCGAAGGGCGTATGTTGATCGCCGATGCAGGGCATTTTGAGACTGAGCAGTTTACAAAAGAATTGATTTATAGCATGCTTAATGAAAAATTTCCTAACTTTGCACTCCGAATTTCGCAAATCAACACCAATGCGGTTCATTATTTTTAATTCATAAAATCCATTGATCGGACATGGCAAAAACGACGAAGAAAGCACCTGCATCAACAGCAAAAAAAACGACTGCAGCAAAGAAGCCTGTAGCGGCTAAAAAGCCTGCTGCTGCTAAGAAGCCTGCTGCGGCCAAGAAGCCTGTAGTAGCAAAAAAGCCTGCTGTTGCTAAGAAACCAGCTGTTGCTAAAAAACCAGCTGCGGCCAAGAAGCCTGTCGTGGCAAAAAAGCCTGCTGCTGCTAAGAAGCCAGCTGCTCCAAAGAAAGAAGTAGCGAAAAAGCCGGTAGCTAAAAAAAAGAAAACGCTTGCCCCTGAGGTGATTGAAGAAAGAGTTGAACAGAAAGTTGAGAATACCCTGATGGCTCTTTACAATCTTCAGCAAATCGATTCCCAGATCGACAAGATAAGGATCGTACGTGGTGAGCTTCCCCTCGAAGTGCAGGACCTGGAAGATGAGATCGTAGGTCTTGAAACAAGGGTGAATAACCATAAAGCCGACATCGAAGCCGTCGAGAAGAAAATTAAGGAGAAGCAGGAAAATATCAAGAACAGCCTGGCCCTGATCAAGAAATATGAAGATCAGCAGATGAATGTCAGGAATAACAGGGAATATGATTCCCTCACGAAAGAAATAGAATTCCAGACCCTGGAGATCCAGTTAGCCGAAAAACGTATCAACGAAAGCAAGCTTTCCCTTGAAACCAAAACAACGGAAATAGGCGCTTCGGGCGAATCACTCGATGAGCGTAAGACGGACCTGGAGATCAAGAACAGTGAACTGGCTGATATCGTTACTGAAACCGAAAAGGAAGAAAAAGACCTGGTCACATTGTCTGTAAAACAACATGTAGTGATCGATGATCGACTGCTGACTGCTTATCACCGCATCAGAAAGAATGCCCGCAACGGGCTTGCAGTAGTGAAGATCGAAAGGGACGCCTGCGGAGGTTGCTTCAATAAAATCCCACCTCAGCATCAGCTCGATATCAGAATGCATAAAAAAATTATCGTTTGTGAATACTGCGGCCGTATCCTCGTCGATGACGAAATTGCTATTGCAGTAGACGAGAACTAGAAGAGATTGTTTTTATAATTTGAGGGGTATGGCCACAGGCCATACCCCTTTTTCTTATCTTTACCTTTCTAAGGCCTCCCCATGAAACAGCTGTTATGGCTTCTCATAGTACTCACCGGATTACCTGCTTCAGGGCAGTATGATTATTCACTATCCTGTGAAAGGGCTCATGCCCTGGTGACCTCGCTGCGGTTTGAAGAAGCCAGAATCGTCCTGGATTCGGTGAAATCCGATGACCCTGGCAACCTGGTTCCCATTCTGCTTGAGAATTACATTGATTTCCTGACGATCATAGTAGGGGAGAATGAAACGGAATTTAACAAGCTGGAGCATCGCCTGAATGATCGCATCGATTTATTGAAAGAGGGAGATAAAAGTTCACCCTGGTATCGCTCCACGATTGCCCAGGTATACCTGCAGTGGGCTTTTGCCAGGGTAAAGTTTGGAGAATACTTTACCGCTGGAAGGGAGATCCGGCGTGCCTTTTTATTATTGGAGGAGAACAGGGAACTGCATCCCGGCTTCTTGCCCGACCAGGTGGGCCTGGGAATCATGCATGCCCTGATCGGCAGCATACCTGATAACTACCGTTGGATAGCAAATCTTTTTTCCATGGGGGGATCTGTAGAACAGGGCAGGGATGAACTCCTGGATGTTCTCCATAGGGCAGATGCCGACGGCTATCCATACCTTCGCGATGAGGCCCTTTTCTTTATCAGTTTTGTGGAACTTAATCTGCAGGCCGATATGCTGAAAGCACAGGAGCTATTGCCATACTACGGTGACGGTACTTCAGAAAATCTTATGCTGGTATTTTCAAAGGCAAAGATCCTGATGCGCACTTCTCGAAATGATGAGGCCATTGAACTTCTTTTGGCCCGGCCGAAAGGAGAAGCATATTTCCCGTTTTACTACCTGGATTTTCTGACAGGCCTGGCCAAACTGAACAGAATGGATGAGGATGCCCACCTTTATTTCCTTCGCTTTACAATGAATTTTAAAGGCAACGCATACGTGAAGGAGGCCTACCAAAAGCTGGGCTGGCACTGCTTGCTGCAGGGCAAAACTGAAGCATACCACGAATACATGCAAAAGGTGATCCGGTACGGGAACGATTTTGCTGACGGCGATAAGCTGGCGCTGGCAGAGGCAGAATCAGGCAGGCTTCCCAATACCTGCCTGCTGAGAGCCAGATTGCTGTACGATGGAGGATACTACCCTGAAGCCGACAGCGTGCTTGATAATTTTAATTGCTTGCTGGAGTCCGATCGCGACAGAGTGGAATACCCATACCGCAAAGGCAGGATTGCCCATGCAAGGGGTGAGCATGCAACTGCAATCGCCTGGTACGAGGAGGCCATCAGCAAGGGTGAAGATATGCTGTATTATTTTGCCGCTAATGCTGCCTTGCAGACTGGCAACATATATGAAATGCAGGAGAAGTATGACCTGGCTGAAGACTTATATAAGCGATGTATCAGGATGCCGAACAGGGAGTATCGCCGCAGCATGCAGCAAAAAGCCAAAGCAGGACTCAACAGGTTGAAAGATAAACGTAAAAACTCCTCAGTAAATTAGCTTTTCTTCTTGACCAGCCCGGAAAGGGGCTTCGCAAAAAGGATCACCAATATTCCCAGCACGGTTTTTATCAGACCGTAAAGCCAGATCATGTTCCCACTTATAGCAAACTCTTCCCGCATAGTGAGAGAAGTGATAAAATTGGTGAGGAAATTAGATAATCCGGATATCAGGGTGATACCGCCAATAATGATCAAAGCATACTCCAGTGTTGTACTGGAGTTTAGGTCGATGAGGATGTCGGAAGGGTCAAGGCGCTTACTGATCTCCTGGGAAATCGGGGCTGCGCGGGTAATGAACAGAAGAGCCATCCCAATAAATGCTGTGAGAGTGAAGAGGTAGATGAAAAAGTAATACCATTGCACATAACTCTGTTCACCAAGAAGTTGAAAAAGTGCTGAGATAAAGTATTGCATGTAATCTATCGCCTTGATAGCGAGGCTTACACCGGCAATAATACATATGATCTCAATGAGTTGCTTCTTCTCCATACTGCGTATTCAATTGTAAATATAGTTATAATTCTGAAAGACGGAAGCACAAAAAACCGCCTCCATATCATGAAGGCGGCCTGGAAATATATATGAGGGTTTAGAACCTGGTACCAAAAGTTACCAGAAACCGATGGTCGATAAGTTCATTTTGTACAGGGTTTACCTGGATGGTTTCTGTGCCGTATAGGTAATAATCTTCCATCTTTTTGCTATATACATAGGCAAAGTCGAGGTAGTAGAATTTCTCTTTAAACCCGATTCCGCCTGAATAGGATGATAAGGCACCATCATTGATCCCATCCTGATAGGGGCTGTTCTGATAGGCATAACCTGCACGGAAACTAAACGGCCCTGTTCTCCATTCGGTCCCAAACTTTAAGTTGTGGCCTTTTGAGTAACTGTTTGCAATGTCATTATTTTCGTTAAAGTAGCCGTAATCATAGGAGCGGAACACAGCTTTGGAATAATCTACAAATTCATATTCTCCGCTAATCAGCCCATATTTACCTATGATGAAAGCCAGGCTACCCTGTAATCTTAGGGGGGTAGTTAATTTATAACGATAGCTTCCATAAGGTGATGCCTGGGTGTAATAGTCACCATTATCAAAGTTTGATTCCATGGTACGATCCCAGTAGTCACGCATATTGAACCATGACGGTGTATGTATGGAACCCCCGATCCTGACGAAATCTGCAGGGCGCAGGATAAAGCCAAACTTAAAGTTGAAGCCTGTTCCCCGGGTTTCGAGCCTGTCGTAAATATTGAAACTATTGAAGTCGTATATGGTATCGGCAACATCCATTTCACTATAGGTTGATCTTTCAAAGTACCTTATCCATGGGATATTGAATGACATGCCTAAGTATAGTATATCGCTGTAGTTGCCACCAAATCCAAATGTCCATTCGTTCATAGATCCCCATTGGTCGACGATCTTTCGCTGTAGTGTTCCACCATTGGGTATCGGTGAGAAATATGTACTTGTGGCTGTGTCAGCATCCAGCAGGTAGGTCCACCATGCCGGGTAAAGGTCAAAGCCATACTGGCCGCCTCGGTTATCTTCTATGTCTTTATAATAAATTCCATCTGCATATTGCACATAGGTATCGAGCAAAGAGTTTTCCGTATTTTCTCCTTGCATGACCATACGCCTGTTGAAGTCATTCAACCTGTTGATCCCCATGGCAAACTGAAAGTGTCTAAACCCTTTCTGTGCTGCTCTGCTGCTTAACTTGGCCGTATAAACATAACCGGCATTGCCCATGGCAAAGTTGGTCCGTGAATCCTGACCGCTATAACCATTGTACAGTGAATTGGTATTGCCCACATGTACTGAAGGTGTGAAACTGAAGTCTGAGCTTTTATAGATTCCCAGTCCGCCCGGATTGGTGCTGCTTACGGTGAAGTCGGCACCCAGGGCCCCGAAGGCACCCCCCATGGCCACAAACCTTGCGCTTCCTCCTATATTGAGTTGTGAGTACCTGAGAGCATCCACTGCGTTCTGGTTTATCGCCAGCAGGGGTACAAGCGTGGCTAGAAATAAAGTTATGAGATACTTTTTCATCTTTATTGTTTTCCTGTTTAATTGTGGGTTTACCTTCTGCCTCCTCGGCTTCCTCCACCACTACTGCGGCTTCCTCCACCCATCGATCCTGAACTTCTAGATGGGCTTGACATGCTGCCTGATGAGCGTGATGGTGATGAAGAGCTCCTGCTCGGTGCAGAATAACTCCTGCTGCTACTTGAGCGTGTAGGCGGTGAGTAGCTCCTGCTCTGTGTCCTGGATGGACTGCTATAGCTCCTGTTATTGCTGGGAGCACTGGTCCTGATGTTGGATGACTGCCTGGTGGCTGTACCCGGGCTTTGTTGCCTGGTACTTACATTTGTCCTGGACTGTGTTTCAGGTGCTTTATACCGCTGTGAAGGTGATGTACGACGGTCAGGCGCTTCGTATGCTTTAGGCTTGCTGTACCTCTGCTCGGGGCGTACACTATTTGCTTGCCTGCTCGCAGAGTTCTGGGCATATCGCTCTGATGTTTGCGGTGTCCTGCTATTATTATCTGGTTTTGAATAACGTGTGTCAGAGGGTGTCTGCCTTGCTGAAGGTGTTTGCCTTGCAGCAGGCTCTTGCCTGGATACTCCCGGTTCCTGATGCGATGCATCCTGGCGCTGGCTGGCCTGTGGCTGGCGTTCGCTCTGATCGGTCCTGCCGGGTGTATATCCATCTGCCGTCTGGCGTCCACCACTACTGCTGACTGGTGAATCTGCCTGTGACATTCTGGATCCGGGTCCTACTGCGAGTGCGTCTTCATATTTTTCACCGAAGCTTCTGCTGTCCCTGCCGTAAGCGGTACCTGTACCATTGGTGTTGGTACCCCTGCCATTTCTCGGGCCATAGTAATATGAGTTGTAATCGTAGCTGTTATAATAATATGGTGTTGGGTAGTAGCCGTATCCGCAGCAGCATCCGTAGCCACCCCAGCCGTAGTAACCACCCCAGCCGTAACCGTAGTAACCACCCCAACCATATCTGTAGTATGGGTATCCCCATCCATATCCGTAGTATGGCCATCCCCATCCGAAGCCTACACCAAAACCGTAACCAAAACCAATCCCGATGGAAAGGCTGGGTCCGTAATATGAAGGATATCCATAATAACTATTGGCGTAGATGCTGTTCCCGTAGGTCCAGGGATCATTCTCATAATAATAGTTGTTAGTATAGTAGTTATCGTAATAACTGTATCCCGGGTTGGGGTCGTGAAACCTTCTTATCCTGGAAGCATAACTGTAGTCGTAGTATTCTTCCATTTCAAATTCATTCTCCGAGTATTCAGTAGTGGAATAAGTGTTTTCATCCCCATAATCGAATTCACTGGAGCTTGCATTCTGACTGGTGGTATACTCATTGGAAGTAGATACCTCAGAGGCAGTATATGCTGCTTCTTTTTTATTGCCTTTTTTCGATGCCTGGATATTTTCCGATTTGCTGGAATAATAAACATCATCATAAGCAATGTCGGAATCTTTTTGCGTTGAGCATGCGCTCAGAAAAAAGATTGCAATTACAAATAAAATAAGATAAGTTTTCATGGTTAACTCCTTTCGGTATATATTTGGTGTGTTGTTATGTGGGGTATGCGTCATTTTATTAATTTTGTAGCGTTCATCCTTAAAATTGCAAATACTATACCAAAATTCAAATGGCCAAAGATTTTTCAACCCGAGAAGAGAATTATTCCCAGTGGTACAACGATATCGTGATCAAGGCAGACCTTGCAGAGAACTCAGCTGTAAGGGGTTGCATGGTGATCAAGCCCTACGGCTATTCGATATGGGAAAAAATGCAGGCAGCCCTTGATAAAAAGTTCAAGGACACCGGCCACTCCAATGCTTACTTCCCTCTTTTTATCCCCAAATCATTTTTCAGTCGTGAAGCGGCACATGTCGAAGGATTTGCCAAGGAGTGTGCTGTCGTAACCCACTATCGTCTTAAAGCTTCAGAAGACGGCAAAGGGGTCGTTGTAGATGAAGATGCAAAGCTCGAGGAAGAACTTATTGTAAGGCCTACTTCGGAGACGATCATCTGGGATACATATAAGAAATGGATACAATCGTACCGTGATCTGCCGATACTGGTGAATCAGTGGGCCAATGTTGTTCGCTGGGAGATGCGTACCAGGCTTTTTCTACGTACAACCGAATTTCTCTGGCAGGAAGGACATACTGCCCATGAAACCAGGGAAGAAGCAGAAAAGGAAACAGAATTGATCCTGAATGTCTATGCCGATTTTGCAGAGAAGTTCATGGCTGTTCCTGTTCTGAAGGGTGTAAAGACAGCCAGTGAGCGTTTTGCCGGAGCGGTGGAAACCTTTTGTATCGAAGCACTGATGCAGGATGGCAAAGCACTTCAATGCGGTACATCACACTTTCTGGGACAGAATTTTGCCAAGGCTTTCGATGTGAAGTTCCTGAACAAAGAAAACAAGCTTAACTATGTATGGGCCACTTCCTGGGGCGTCTCAACACGCCTGATGGGAGCACTTATCATGTCACATTCCGACGACCAGGGTTTGGTATTGCCTCCGAAGCTGGCACCTATACAAGTTGTGATCGTGCCTATTTACAGGCAACAAGAACAACTGGATGAGATCTCGGTGAAAGCCAATGAGATCAAAAAAGCCCTTGAGGCACGTGGCATTTCTGTAAAGTTCGACGACAGGGATACACAGAAGCCGGGTTGGAAATTTGCCGAATACGAGTTTAAAGGTGTGCCAATAAGGCTGGCCATCGGCCCCCGCGACATGGAGAACGGAACCATAGAGGTTGCCCGCAGGGATACGCTCGAAAAAGAGGTTTTGCAGATGGCAGATATAGACCATAAAATAGAACATCTGCTGGAGCAGATCCAGGAGAACCTCTACCAGAAGGCTATAAACTTCAGGGAAGACAATACCCACAGGGCTGATACCTGGGAGGAGTTTGTAGACATTATTGAGAATAAAGGCGGGTTTGTGTATGCCCATTGGGATGGAACCGACGAAACTGAAATGGCTATAAAAGATAAGACCAAAGCTACCATTCGCCTGATTCCACTTGATGATGATAAAGAGGCTGGAAAATGCATCCTGAGCGGAAAGCCTTCGGAGAGAAGGGTCGTTTTCGCAAAAGCATACTAGTTGCTGGTTATTGGTTACTGGTAACTGGCTATCGATGAACTCCTCACTATTGTTTATACAGCTTCCCGGTCCCGGTTCCCAATAAGGTGACTGTGGGCGGGTTGCCGAAATAATAAACATCCCCTACATTATCTATCTTGACTTCGAGTTCAAGTCCGGCCCAAACATAACAGTTGTTGGTGCTGATGCTGGTCAGGTAAGTATATGTTGTTTCCAACGCACGCAGGTCAGCTGGTCCGTAGCCTCCTGAAGAAACATAGCTGATGTGTGAATGCCCTTTCACCGTCAGGTCAACGGTACCATAATGGAGATTCCACATTGTCCTGTTCATGTTAACCCAGAGGTTGATGCTGCCGGCCCCTTCAAGCACGTCGAGTTTTATCGAATCACCGATGAAGGAATTTGTAGAAGTGAGGTTGCCGGAGGAGCTGTATACGATACTGTCCAGCTTTGGTGCCCCTATATAAACTTCGAGGGGGTTTTCGTAACTCCTGATCCAGTTGCAGGTATTTTCATTTTTAATAGTGAGGGTTTTATTCTGTACGGTGGTCTTGATGCCGGAGATGATATTTTTCCCTGCCATTACCTCAACTGTATAGGTGGGGCTGTATGTCAGAAACACATCAACATTGTTTTCCATACTCAGATACAGGAATGCATCCACATCCCTGCTTTCTGTGATGATGGCACCCGTACTCTTGAAGCAATCGCCCGGATTGGACTTGTTGCAGGAAAGTGCCACAAACATGATCAGTATAATATATATTGTACGCCTTATCATGCTTAGTAATATTTGATATTCAGGTTGTAACCCACACCAACCGTGATATAGTCGGCACGGGCATAGTGTGCTTTAATTGTGACGGATGTATATATGTTATCATTGATATAGTACCAGATGCCTAACTTTTCATAGACGCCTCCCTCTGTTTTATATGCGCCGCTGAAGTACCCGCCGACATTTAATACCAGCGACACTTTAGAGATCATCAGCTCCCATGCGATATTTCCCCCGGTCTTCACCACCGGCCAGAAGCTTTCCATCTCTTCGCCGTTTGAACTTTCTATCATTACTTTGTCGGTCCCGTCATAACTCACATCGAACCCGATACCTAACCGGCTTTTAAATGAAATTTGTTTAAGCACATTGGTATAAAAAGCATGAACCATATAGCTTCCACCAGTCTCTGCATTCATATTTTTATATCCGAGGCCGGCACCAAATTGCACCTGAAACCATTTCTTTCCATCAAATTCATAAGGGTAAAGTTCAGGCAGGAGTTTGCTTCTGCTGTATGTGTTTGGTTTGCTCAGGTTATAAGCCAGGCCTGCGTATACAGAAGGAATGTTGATCCCGTAATTCGGCGTTTTTATCGATCCGTTTGAGAAATGTGTTAGCGATAGGCTTCCCGTAAGGCGTAACCTGTGTGCGAGCCTGATGCGCAGCTCAAGCGAAATGCTCACAGCAGCGTTCAGATGAGATCCAATGGCAGTGTTCTTATAGTTCTCGAGGCGGTCGAAACGCTTGGTGAGGTATCCCAGGCCAACGCCAGCCCGGAAATACAGGCGGGTAGATTTGTTGGGGGTGATGGGAAAGTTGATATAAGGGAAAACAGCATGGGCATCGCCCAGGTAAGGGGATGTGCCTAAATTTGAATACCAGTATGCAACACCCACGATAGGATAACCATACATATATTCCCAGCGTTTGGCTCCGAAAGTTTTTTGGGAGATGCTTATTTCAAAGGATGGGAAATGTGAATTGAAGATCTCCATCTCCAGTCGGTGTGGAATGAGGAAACCGTAGCCCGCCTTTGCTTCCACCATAAGGTTGGACCCTATACTGACATGCCTGCGGCTGCCCTGTGAGTTTGCCCCGTTGGGAAAAAGTAACAGTAGCATGCTGATACCAATTACAACCATCAGGAAATAATGGGTAGTCCCGCTAGAAAGCCTATCCTTATCTGTGACCGGTTTATTCATTTGTTTCAATCCGGCAATTCCGCTTGAAGCTGCTGCTCTGCCAGACTCGCAAATTTAGTAAAATATGCCTTTTATCTTTTGTAAACAGCCTTTCCGCCCCCAATATTGTGGAATAATATTGATTACCTTTGCTTGTATAAGAAACATACGATCCTATGAAGAGAGAACTTTCAGAATTTAAACGTTTGCTGGAGATCATGGATGAACTCAGGGCAAAGTGCCCCTGGGATAAGAAGCAGACGCTGGAAAGCCTTCGCTACCTGACCATTGAAGAGACTTATGAACTTTCAGATGCCATTATTGCTGACGATCTTGATGATATTAAGAAAGAGCTTGGCGACCTGATGCTACATATTGTTTTTTATTCAAAGATCGGCTCTGAGAAAAAAGCTTTCGACATCGCTGATGTACTCGAATCCATCAACGATAAGCTTGTGCAGAGGCATCCCCATATCTATGGTGATGAAAAGGTAAAAGATGCCCGCGAGGTACTCAATAACTGGGAAAAGATAAAGATCAAGAATGAAGGCAGGAAATCTGTCCTGGGGGGTGTGCCCAAATCCCTGCCGCCGCTTGTAAAGGCATATCGCATGCAGGAAAAGGCCAGCGGGGTGGGCTTTGACTGGGAGTCCCCAGCACAGGTATGGGATAAGGTCATGGAGGAAATGAATGAGATGAGGGCTGAAGTCGAAAGTCAGGACGAAGCCAAATTGGAAGAGGAGTTTGGCGATCTGCTGTTTGCCCTTGTTAACTATTCACGCTTCATAGGCGTAAACCCGGAGGATGCACTGGAAAGAACAAATATTAAATTTATCCGCAGGTTTCAATACCTGGAGGAACATGCCAGGGCTGATGGGAAGGCCCTCTATGATATGAGTCTGAAAGAGATGGATGTGTACTGGGAAGAGGCAAAAAAAATTGAACGCAAAGTCACCAAAACTTGATATTCCTGAGAAATATCTTTGCCCTTTTATTTATTGCGGCCTTCACCTTTCAAGGCCTGCAATCTCAGGATACCCTTCAGCAACAAGACGATGTCAAACTGAATAAGGCTTACATCAAATCTTATTTTACCGATTCATGGGAAATACTCAAATCACCTGTCCGTTGGAGAGGAAAACAATGGGGTACCTTTGCTGCCGTGGCCGGTGTAACGGTGTTGGCCTATACACAGGATGATGTTATCAGGGACGCCTTTCAACGCAATCGTACCGATGCCAGGGACAATGCCAGTAAGTATTTTTTTGAACCTCTGGGCAGCGGCATTATTACCATTCCTCTATCAGTTGGGTTCTGGGCTGTTGGTGAACTCAGTGACAACCAGCGTGCCGCCAGGGTAGGTCTTACAAGTATCAAGGCTATGGCCATCACGGCAGTATTCACTTATGCCATTAAATATGCCACACAGAGGCATCGGCCACATGATAATGATCCTCCTGACCCCGGGATATGGGAAGGTCCCTTTGGCAGCTATTCGAGTACCTCATTTCCCAGTGGGCATTCATCGATGGTATTTGCCGTAGCGGCCGTCTTCGCTTCTGAATACAGGGATAAATTATGGGTGCCGATCATATCATATACGTTGGCTTCCTTCGCTGCAGTTTCACGTGTTTATGATGACAAACACTGGGCTTCAGATGTGATCTTTGGCTCTGCATTAGGATTCTTCATCGGAAAGTTTGTTTACAAAAGCACCGTTAAAAACCCGGACCTTATCATCATCCCGGGAGTTTCTGCATCCGGGCACCCCGGATTTACTATGATATATCAACTCCGTTAAGTGCATTTATTGCTTACTTTTGCCGCTTCATAACAAATATTACCCAGAACCGTTTTATCAGTTAGGATGAGTACAAGACCCAAAGAAAACAAGGACCGTACGCGGAAAATGATTCCATTTATCGCTCTGATCATCATTCTTTTAGGTGTGATCATCGTAATTCAAACACAGGAGAAAGAGAAAGAAGTGGAAGAAGTCGTTGAGGAAGAGATTTATATTCCTGTCAGGGAGTATGATATCATAGTAGACTCCATGGAAGTGATCCACGAAAAGGTGAAAAGGAATGAATTTCTGGCCGATATACTGTTAAGGTATGATGTCGACTATAATATCATCGACCGCATTGCAAGAAGCCCACGTGACCTCTTCGATGTAAGGAAGATCAGGGTTGGTTATTCATATACTGTGATCCGGACCCTTGATTCTGTGCCCCAGCTCCACTATTTTGTTTACGAACAATCACCAACCCACTATGTGGTATTTGACCTAAAGGACTCCTTAAATATATATAAAGGGGAGAAAGAGGTGGAGCGTAGGCTGGTTTCAACCTCAGGGACTATCACCTCATCACTCTGGAATAGCCTGGTCGATAATGAATCTGATCCGAACCTGGCCAACGAGCTATCGGAGATCTATGCCTGGACAATTGATTTCTTTGGTATACAGAAAGGGGATTACTTCAAGGTGATTTATGAAGAGCTATATGTTGAGGATGAATATATTGGGCTTGGAAAGGTTATTGCCGGTGACTTTAACCATATGGGACATGAATACTATGCATGCTTTTTCGACCCGGACACACTGGGCGATTATTATGATGATGAGGGAGGAAGCATGCGTCGCACATTCCTGAAAGCGCCTTTACGTTATCGCAGGATCAGCTCAGGTTTTTCTTATAGCCGCATGCATCCGGTTCTGAAATACAGAAGGCCCCACCTGGGGGTTGATTATGCTGCTGCTGCCGGAACACCTGTCCAGGCTGTGGGCGATGGCGTAGTCACCTTCGCATCATGGACCAAGGAGGGTGGTACACTGTAAGGATCAAACATAACGGTACTTATTCAACAGGGTATTGTCATTTTTCCGGATTCGGAAAAGGCATAAAACAGGGAGTGCATGTTAAGCAAGGTCAGGTTATAGGATATGTCGGACAAACAGGTCTGGCAACGGGCCCTCACCTGGATTTCCGCTTTTACCGCAATGGACAGCCCCTCGATCCTACCAAGGTAAAATCGCCTCCCGCTAAACCTGTAGACACAGCTTATGCTGAAGTGTTCAGGATATACTGCGACAGCCTCATCCGTGAACTGGATAGCATTCCGGTCTTAAACTAGGCCTTTCTCAATAAGTTTTTATGAATCAGTTTTGTCCTTCTTTTCTTTCCGAAAGGAAAAGCAATGAGAAAGAGGATTATAAGCAGGAGATGGATCAGGATATCAGGCAGGAATAGTCCTGTCATAATGGTTTCCAGGGCCAGGAAAAAAAGGATAGATGCCAGGTAGATGTAGAATCCTAGTTTCTGGACTTTCCACATTAGCAACACTCCAATAAAAGATACAAAGAAGACCAGGAACATGCTGATGGAAAATATGAAGAAGCTCAGGCGAGAGAGATCATACAATTGAAGGTATTTATTCATAATTCCGCTTATCCCGGTAGAATAGAGCATTCCAAACAGGAACAACAAGGAAAACAGTCCTGTATAGGTAAACCCTATTATACATAGAAAACTGAGAAAAAATGGCCTCTTTGGTTTTATGGCCTTTGGTGTATCGGCTGTATCAGTCATTGTATATCCTTAACGCATAAATGGAAGATTCCGCGCGTATAAATATACAAATAATGCTGTGAGCATGATATTGAACAGGGGGTTGGTTTCCCCTCCAAAATAAATCAGGGGTACTACCAGATAGATCAACTGGGAAGATGTATAAATGTGGAACCCGATCTTTCTCAGGTTCCACATCATCACTGCTCCGAGAAGGGAAAATGCAGACAGCAAGAAGGAAACCAGGAAGAAATCCCTTGGGGCTTCCAATATAAAGTTTGCCTCAGGCATCTTGGCATATAGCACCTTCAGGGCTTCTATGGTGGCTTCAAAGTTGATAGCTACCATGAGGAACCCGAATACACCAAAACCGCTGCCAATAAATGTCAGTATACAAAGTATGCTAAGCAGCTGCGGCCGTTTAGGGCTTTTCCCCGGTATATTCTGTTGTTCTTCAGTCATTAATCAAGGCTTCCTACTACTTTTTCAACCTCTTCGAGGATCTCGCACGACCTGACAAGGTCTTTCATGCTGTTGTGATCATTATACAATGGTCTGTCGATATCCAGGAATGCGACATGCCTTCTGACTACTTCCTTGGCCTTGGTAACTCCAGTACCGAAATTGTATTCACGAAAATCGAGTGCCTGGGCTGCAGCCATGATCTCGATACCGAGTATGCCGTAGGCATTATCAAGGATCTGGAAGTTTTTAATGGCAGTGTTCATACCCATGGAGACAAAGTCCTCCTGGTCGGCAGCTGCGGGGATGGATTGTATGCATGCAGGTGCTGACAGGATACGTTGTTCTACAATCTGCATATCGGCGGTATACTGGCTCAGCATCAGTCCTGAGAACATACCCGCTCCTTTGGTGAGGAATGGAGGCAAGCCAACGCTGAGAGCGGGGTTGTTAAGCCTGTTCATTCTTCGTTCCGACAGTACGCTTACCATGGTAATGACAGCTCCGGCCATATCCATGGGAACAGCAACCGGCGATCCCTGGAAGTTCGCACCGGAGATCTGCATGTTTTCTTCCGGGAAGAAAATAGGATTGTCACCAACGCCATTCAGCTCGATTTCCACCTGTGAACGTGCATAGCCCAGTGCATCACGAGCTGCACCAATTACCTGGGGTGTTGATCTCATTGAATATGCATCCTGTACTTTGCAGGGTATCCTGTCTTCTTTCAGGTCACCACCATCAACCATCTTATTGATGACATTGGCACTTATTATGGCCCCTTTAAATCCTCTTACTTCATGCAGTCGGGAGGTATAGGGCTTCATGTTGGCCTTGAGGGCTTCCAGCGACATGGCTGCACCAATCTCTGCCTGCTTGATCCAGTTGTTGGCATCAACAAGGAAGATGGCACTCATGGCAGTAAGCACATTGGAACCATTAATAGTAGCCAGTCCGTCGCGAGCTTGAAGTCCGGGAATAGGGATGCCGGCACGCTCCATTGCTTCTTTACCGTCATAGAGTTCGCCTTCGTAATAAGCCTGTCCTTCTCCCATCAAGAGCAGTGCGATCTGCGACATGGGAGCGAGGTCACCAGAGGCACCAACAGAGCCTTTTTGACATACCCATGGAGTCACGCCTTTGTTCAGCATGTCGACAAGGGTTTGAGTGATCGTCAGGCGGCAACCGGAATTGCCATGTGCATGTACATTGATCCTGCCAAGCATGGCTCCGCGAACATATTCGATGGGCATAGGGTCGCCGATACCTGCTGCGTGGTTATAGATGAGATATTTTTGGAAGTCTTTGACCTGGTCATCATTCAGGACCACCTCGGAAAACTCACCAATACCGGTATTTACACCGTACATGATCTCGTGTGCCTCGATTTTCCTCTCGAGCATTTCCCTGCACTTGATGATACCTTCTACGGCATCAGGATGGAGTTCAACTTTCTCATTGTGGCGGGCTACGTTTACAACGTCTTCTATGGTGAGCCCAGCACCTTTAATAATATATGTCATGATTATTTCTCCTGTAATTAAGTTAACTGATTAAGAAAAGATTACATAGAGCCATAATGGCCCCTGATCATCAGTTAACAGAGTGAGGTACGGTTGATCTTGATCTTGAACTTAAGGTTCCAGTTTGACATTATTCTGTTTGTTCAGTGCAGCGTGTAAAATTATAAAATCTACCGGAATCTGGCGACTTACTTCAACTTTTTAATTAGTTCATCTTCAGTTAGCAATACCTGTTCCCCGCTGGCCATATCTTTAAGCATAAATTTTGCGTTCTTGATCTCCTCTGTACCAGCCATGATAATAAATGGAATTCCCTTGTTATTGGCCCAGCCTAATTGTTTTTTCATCTTGGCTGAATCAGGATAGAGTTCTGCATTGATGCCGGCCTTCCGAAGCTTGTTCAGGGCAGGCAAGGCATATTTCGCTTCTTCTTCACCAAAGTTTACAAACATTGTTTTAGTGGAAGTCAGGAATGCTTCAGGGAAAGCATCAAGTTCCATTAAGACATCGTAGATCCTGTCTGCACCAAAAGAGATTCCTACTCCTGAAACACCCTCAAGCCCGAACACTCCGGTGAGATCGTCGTAGCGACCGCCACCGCATATGCTGCCCATGGCTACATCTGCTGACTTTACCTCGATGATGGCACCAGTATAATAATCCAGCCCGCGAGCCAGACTGAGGTCGAGCTCAAATTTTGTATTAATATTGAGGTCTTTCAGATGACGCATCACCGTCATTATTTCTTCACATCCTTTCAGGCCGGTAGGAGAGTCTTTAAGGATCTCCATCAGCTTTGGAAACTTATCCTTGAGCTTTCCTTCCAGGGTGAGGATAGGCTGGAG
>QMPN01000025.1 GCA_003648575.1 Bacteroidota bacterium | reverse complement strand
GAGGAAGGCTTAAGGAAGCTGGTGTACTCTATTACGAATGAGAGTCATCCGAACCCTTTCGGCGCCCTGGCGGTGAAAGGCCTTTTGGAAAGAATACTTTACGGTCGCTATATGATCGAACAGGAAATGGCGAAAAAGCCCTGGATAGAGGATCAGCGTATAGAACAACCGGTATTTATTATTGGGATGCCCCGGACAGGCACAAGCATCCTGCACGCCATCCTGCATGAAGATCCTGCACACAGGTCGCCACTGGCATGGGAATGCCTTTTGCCTTACCCTGCTGCCACACCGGAGACGTTCAAAGATAATGCACAGTTCAGGACCATTGAAAAGGAATTTGGACAGCTCTTTAAGCTTGTTCCCGATTTTCAGCGCAAGCACTATATGGCGGTGGATTCCCCCCAGGAGTGCCTCGGGATTACAGCATTTGATTTTAACAGCTTCCAGTTTTCGGCACAGTTATACCTTCCATCATATATGAAGTGGTTCTCCGACGATTCGGATATGCTGGGTACCATGCGTTTTCATAAAAGGTTTCTGCAATATTTGCAGTCGGGCGGAGTTAAAAGTGAGCGCTGGCTGCTTAAGTCGCCGGTCCACCTGAGGAGACTGGATGAGATATTCGAGGTTTATCCTGATGCCCGCATTATTATGACGCATCGTGGACCATCTGACATAGTCAGCTCTACGGCCAGCCTGATCTCATCCGTCAGGACCTTATACAGTGACCGGGAAGATCCAAATGTGACAGGGCAGGAGCAAGCCATGCTCTGGAGCAAGTACTTCGATCGATTTATCGAAAGCAGGAAAGCCCTCGGTAAAGAAGATCAGATCATCGACCTGAAATTTGAAGACTTCGTGGTGGATCAGCTAGGGACTATCAGAAAGATCTATGAGCGTTTTGGCTGGGACCTGAGTGAAGAGGCAGTGAAAAATTTCGAAGGCTTCCTGGCGGAAAATCCAAGGGAAAAGCATGGCAAACATGAGTATTCCCTCGATAACTTTGGTTTAAAGGAAGATGAGGTGAACAGGCAATTCAGTCGGTATCTTGAATTTTACCAACAACTTTAATTACATCACATGGAATATAAAAGCAAAGCAGCCCTGGAGTATTTCCTGGAAGTGATCAGGAATGCCGACCAGACTTTTCTCGATCCTGAAAAAGTCATTGACGAACAGGGCAGGGTAGATGGATATCAGCATATCTTCCATCTGCTCCGCACCAGTATTGACTTTTACCTCTTTAATGATCCCCTGCGGCCTGATTTTATGCTGCTGGCCAATCCCCATCACAAAGTGCTGGGCGATAATGTAGATGCAGTGTATTATTTTACCCAGGTAAGGGGCGATCAGGAATATATAGTTCGGGGCAAACGATTCGACAGTTGCTACCTTTCTTTTTGCCTGTATGGCGGTGACCCGGATGGCGAACTTGCAGATCGTGTGACCCGGAATGTCAATCACAGGGATATCGAATTCGAGGCCGATGGAAGCTTCGAGATCAAGTTCACACCGGACCCCAAAGGCAGGAATGAGTTTAAGCTGGATGAAGATGCTGTGACCCTGTTCACACGCGAGTATTTCTTCGACAGGCCAAATAGTAGCGAAAGTGAGCTTTCGGTTGAGAATACAAAGCTTCAAGAAGCACCAAAACCCCTGGATGATGAAGAACTGGCTCGCCGCATTCGTATGATGGCGACCTTTTTTGAACAGACCACCTGGATCGCTCCGCTGCCTGTTGATTTTCCATTGAACGATTTTTTACCGCCTTTTGCCTTTGAGGCCGATCAGGGTGGATGGGGAACCGTTGATAATATCTATTGTTTCGGACGCTACAGCCTGGAAGAAAATCAATACCTGAAGATCAGGTTTACCTCACCAGAATGCTGTTATTGGGGTATACAAACCTGGAACTTCCTGATGCAGTCGACCGACTATAAAAACTACAAGGTGTGTATTAACAAAGGGAATGCTGTGCCGGGTGATGACGGTAGTTTCACTGTTTGCTTGTCGCACAGGCCAATGGATGTCGATAACTGGATTAGCACCGCTGCCTATAAAGAGGCCATTATCTTTTGCCGCTGGCTGCTGGCTGAAGAAATGCCGGAGCAACCTACCGTAGAACTTCTTGAAATATAAAAAAAGTGCTCCTCCGGAGGAAGAGCACTTTTACTTATTTCTTATGCAGGATTAGCGTGCGAGTGTTACGCGCTTTGTGATTACCTGCTCATTTACCAGTACCTGTACAAAGTATATCCCGTTTTCGAGATTGTCACCGCTGATGCGGATGCTTTGCTCGCCCGGTGCATGCATGCCCTCATCCGACTGGTACACCAGTTCGCCAAGGATATTATACATATTCACATTGATTTGGCTAACCTTATTGGTATTGATAACCATATTGGTATAATTGCTGAAAGGGTTGGGGTATACCAAAACTTCAGCTTCTGTAGCTACATCCTCGATGCCAAGGTCGTTGTCGGTGCTGAAGTCGGTAGCAATGCTGTAGCCGAAATCGCCAATACCCCTGAGAATGATGGTCCCGCTGCCATGGAAGAGCGCAAAGAATTTATCGCCAAGTCCATCGCCACCGGTATCATAAAAGTAGAATTGGTAGCATGAAAGGTCATCCAATTCAAATGATTCCTCAATGATTCCATTTGGTGTTGTATAAGGACCACCTGAGTACAATACAGTGCCCATGTCATCCATAAGTTCCCAGCTAGATTCACCTGGATTACCATCAAGCATGATCATGAGGCTGACATCGGTAGGAACTGGTACCGGCTGCTCAATCATCATATGGATAGTATCATTCAGTGGAAATTGGTCTGGATTTCCACTTGGGTTTTCGGAATAAATGGTGATTGTATTCATTTCTTCAACAGGAAATGAAAAAGAAGGCAGGTCAATATCAGTACTTCCAAGGAAAGGAATGCTCCCTGTCCAGTCGTAAGTAGCAAGTTCGTTGCCATTCACCAGGCATTTCAGTGTAAGGGAACTCAGGTCTGTATTTCCGTGGTTACGTAAAGTAACAGTGGGAGTGCACATTCCGGCACATGTTGCTTCAGGGATATTTGACATGCTGATCATAGATACATCATAATCATTTACGTTGCCAAACTCCATCATGTCTTTTTTGCTGGCATTCAGGATCTGTTTAGTATCATTGTCCTGCAGGAAGATCACGAGCTCACAGTGCTCGGTTACCCAGCTTGGATCCAGCGAGAAACTATAGTTATGCTCGATGGTGTTTCCTCCTGAAAAATCAAGAGAGATGCCGCTGGAAGAAGGTACCATCATACGCTGAACAAAGTTCAAGTGTGTTTGTCCCTGCCAGTAATCCTGAATTTCTGATTCAGTCACCACGCAGTGAAGACGGACATTTGAGCCTGCATATGGGTCAACCATTTCAATAGTTACATCAACATTAAAATCGATCAGGCCTGATGATGAGCCCTGCATGTCAATTGAAAATGATGATGGAACAGTAATCTTCTGGTTATACTTTGTCAAATATTGTGGATACATGCTGTTACTGGCACTTCCACCGATAACTTTGGTTTGGCCGTCGAATACAGCGGTTGGATAACTTGTAATACTGTAATATGAATTCCTGGCATTGGAGGCATTATGTGTATATGCATCGCCATTATGATTTTCGATAATGGCAACATCATGTCCGTTGGCTACCAGGTCGTCAGCACCCATGGCTGCTCCCGGGCAATAAGGGCACCAGGTTCCTGTACCGATCTCTACCAGTACTTTGTCGCGTTGGATTTGCTGCGTGAAGGCAAAGCTGATGCCGATCAGCAGTGCGAAGAGAGTTGTGATTGTTTTTTTCATAGTATCTTCTTATTACGTTTTAGAGTCAAAATAGTTTTGGTCTGCAAAGTTAATCATTTTGAATATGAAGCTCATAAATAATATTATATATATCAATAGCTAACTATAATTTAATGTTTTTTAAGGAGTAACTAAGGAATTTGTATTAATTTTGCAGTAGAAATAAATAACAACTAAATCCACGTATTATGAAAAAACTATTACTCCTTATTGCAGTATTAATGACATCATCAATGCTGTTTTCACAATCGATCATGACTACCTGGGAGTCTTTGCCTACAGCTGCTTTCCCAATGATCAGCATTAATGGCGCTCCAACAGATATGGAGATTGTCAGCCATATCAGGGTAACCAATATCGGATCAACACCCATGAAGGTTAAAGTAGCCAGGGAAATTATTTATCAGGTTGACCTGACCGGCCACCAGTTTTGCTGGGCAGAAGCCTGCTATCCACCTGACACTGACACTTCTGGTAACTTTCAAAGTTTAGCCCCGGGTGAGTCAACTGACGAGTTCTCAGGCCATTTACAGCCAAACGGAACATTTGGTATTTCTACCATTAAGTACACTTTCTTCGATATAGATAATCCTGCCGAGGCAGTATCAGTCATCATACTTTATAACAGCCTGTTTGAACTCAGTTGTGAGGCAGGGGACTTAGTTTCACCTCATGCGAGGATGATCAGCGGTACTCCGGGTGAAGTTATGAGTGGGAATATTGCTATACATAATTATTCTCCTGCTCCACTGAATATGGTAGCATTCAAACAACCCCTTTCCATTGTAGAAAATACAACCAACTGGTTCTTTTTCGATGGAGTAGAGTATCCCTTTGGAACCGATACTTCCGGATTGGTAACTATTCCGGGCAGTACCACTGATGAGTCTTTTGAATTTTTCTATGATGCCGACGGCCATCCGGGTGTTTCCCAGATGATCTATGTATTTAATGATCCAACTATTCCAGGGAATTATGCAATTTATATGATTGGCTTTTCCGATAATACAGGCATCAGCGATGATATCCTGGCCAACACTACCTTCTCACCGGCTTATCCTAACCCGGCAGATAATTTTGTATCATTCAACTATGATATTCCGAACGAAGTGAAACAAGCCGACCTCCTCATTACCAACCTGCTTGGTGCAGTGGTTTATGAAGGCAGCCTGCAGGGACTGACAGGAACAAAACGCATCGACGTTTCCAACCTGACTGAAGGCATCTATTTTGCCACCCTGAAACTCGATAACGAGATTGCTATTTCACAGAAGATTTTGGTTCAATAATAGGAAACTGAAATTCAAAAAAACCCTCTGCCGGAAGGCGGAGGTTTTTTTTTGGTGTGTGGTATGTGGTGTGTGGTATGTGGTGTGTGGTATGTGGTGTGTGGTATGTGGTATGTGGTGTGTGGTACGGGGTATTAAATACCGAAAGCTTCTTTGATCTTCTCTACGTAATCCATTTTTTCCCATGCGAAGAAGCTCACCTTCTTCTTAAAGGAGTTCCGATGTCCGTTTGAGAAGTCTTCAGTTTTATCCGGGTTGTAATACACTTCAACTTCTTCTTCGAAAGGGTCACGTCCAAAATGACCGTAAGATGCAGTCTTCTCGAAGATGGGATTCTTGAGGCCAAAACGTTTTACGATAGCATGTGGGGTGAGGTCGAAGATCTCATCCAGTTTTATGGCTATGTCTCCGTCCGCCATAATATTGCCATCGGCATCTTTCACTTTTGCGGTGCCGAACGTATTTACAAAGAGACCAACGTGCTCTTTACGTCCAATGGCATAGGCTACCTGAATAAGCGCTTCATCAGCTACGCCGCCAGCCACGAGGTTTTTGGCGATATGGCGCGTTGCATAAGCTGCGGAACGGTCTACTTTAGAGGCATCCTTGCCTGAGAAAGCACCACCTCCATGGGCGCCTCTTCCCCCATAAGTATCAACGATGATCTTCCTTCCTGTAAGGCCGGTGTCACCATGTGGTCCGCCGATCACAAATTTCCCTGTTGGGTTCACAAAAAGCTTGAAATCACCTTTAAATAGTTTCCTAACATAATCGGGAATATCGCGGCTTTGCTTCACACGTGGTATAAGGATATCCCTGACATCATTTTCTATCTTCTGGAGCATCTCCGAATCATTCGGACCAAAATCATCATGTTGTGTAGATATCACGATGGTATCGATTCGCGCTGCCTTATGGTCGTCGCCGTATTCAATGGTCACCTGTGACTTTGAATCGGGACGCAGGTAGGTCATCTCTTTTCCTTCCTTGCGGATGGCTGCCAGCTCCTGAAGGAAGATCTGTGAAAGCTCGATCGGCATTGGCATATAGTTATCCATCTCCGTGCAGGCATAGCCAAACATCATGCCCTGATCGCCCGCACCCTGATCTTCTTCCTTTTCCCTGTCGATACCCATGTTGATGTCGCCAGACTGTTCATGGATGGTGCTGATCACACCACATGAGTCGGCATCGAACTTATAAGCAGATTTGGTATATCCTATCTTGCGGATGGTCTGCCTTGCGATATCGTCAACATTTACCCATCCCCTGGTCCTGACCTCACCGGCACAAACGACAAGCCCGGTGGTAACGAGGGTTTCACATGCAACCTTGGATTCAGGGTCGTGACGAAGAAATTCGTCCAGCAATGCATCCGATATTTGGTCGGCCACCTTATCGGGATGACCTTCCGAAACTGATTCTGATGTAAATAAAAATCCCATTCTATCTTAAATATTTCTGTCTGTTAATATCAATGATTGAGCCCGCAAATGTACAAATACTTCTCTATACGGCGGGGTTGGTGGTGGTAGTAAGTGATTGGAAAACCTCTTCAAGGCTCTTCCCGCCTTTTTTTAATGAACTGATGGTATCATCGGCAACGACCTTACCCAGGTGGATGATCACAGCCCTGTCGCAGATGGCTTCTACCTCCTGCATAATATGGGTTGAGAACAAGACTGTCTTTTCTTTCCCTATCTCCTGTATAAGTGACCTGATCTCCAATAACTGGTTGGGATCCAGTCCGGATGTGGGTTCATCCAATATCAGTACAGAGGGATTATGCAGCAGTGCCTGTGCCAGGCCTACTCTCTGTCTGTAACCTTTAGAAAGGGCTCCTATCTTCTTATTCTGCTCCAGTCCAAGTCCTGTGATATCAATGATCTCGTTTATCCGGCTCTTCTTATTCCTGCCAAGTTTATGAATACCTGCCAGAAAAGAAAGATATTCCCGTACATACATTTCAAGGTAGAGGGGGTTGTTTTCAGGCAAATAACCAACACGCCTCTTCACCTCGATCTCCTGTTCGAAGATGTCGAAACCATCCACACTGGCCTCACCTGAAGTAGGAGGGAGGAAGCAACTGATGATCTTCATCATGGTCGACTTTCCGGCTCCATTAGGGCCGAGCAAGCCAACAACTTCGCCTGCACCTATCTCCAGTGAAACTGAATCCAGTGCCTTTTGCTTTCCGTAGATCTTCGTAATATCAGTGGCTATGATCGACATCTTTCTGTATAATTTGAACCGCGAAAATACTAAATTTCCGCTTCTTGCACCCAGATTTACACAAAATGGGCGTATCCTGATAAAGCGACTTTTGTTATCTTTGCTTCGGTTACAATAAACGTTTAAGGCGTATAAATATTCTTTACTAAATTACTTATGAGGCTGCGACCCTTACTATATATAGTACCGCTTATCATTTTGGTTATGGCACAACCACTGTCATCCCAGACTTTTACACGTATAGATGCAGGCTTTCCGGTTACTCATAAGCCCGCCAATGCCTGGGCTGATGTGGATAATGACGGAGACCTGGATGTATTCCTTGCAGGTCTCGATGAATTTGGGGTCCCCCACGCCGGCATCTACCTGAATGATGGGGGATTTTTCAGCCCGGCTTCAGCATCCATCAACGATGTATACAATGCTTCCTGCGCATTTGGTGATTATAACAATGACGGCCTGGTCGACCTTGTTGTAGGCGGAACGGATGGGTCGGCTGTAACAACACGTATTTACCGTAATGATGGGGCAGGTGCCTTCAGCGATATTGGAGCTGGTATCACCGGCCTTGAGGGAGGTGGCCTCGCCTGGGGCGATTATAACAATGATGGGTGGATAGATCTGCTTTTGAACGGGCGCAACAGCTCTGGCGATCCTGTCAGCACATTATATAATAATGATGGAGGAAATTCCTTTAGTGCTTCAGGTCAATCCTTTAGCGGACTGGCTGAAGGGAGCCTGGCCTGGGCTGATATCGACTTAGATAGCGATCTCGACATCATCATAGTGGGATTGGATGCATCGCAACAAGCTTTAAGCATTATCTACCTTAATAACGAGGGATCTTTTACTCAAATGGGTGCCGGGCTGATCGGTTTACATGGATCAAGCGCAGCCTGGGGCGATTATAATAATGATACATATCCGGATCTGCTGATTACAGGAGCGGCATCCGACGGAATTCCAGCCACACTGGTATATAAAAATAATAACGGCACATCCTTTACTGCACTGGGCGGCCCCTTTACCGGCGTCGCAAATGGTTCCGGGATTTGGGGCGATTTCAATAACGATGGAGACATGGACTTTCTGGTCGCAGGGGAACAGCTACTGAACGGTGGAGGTGGAGGGCCTCCCATGCCTGACCGACCGGCAAAAATTCAGTTATTCATCAATGAGGGAAGCGATCAGTTTCTTTTGCAGAATATTCAGCAAAACGGGATAGAGAATAATGCCATTAGTTGCAGTGATTATGATAATGATTCTGACCTGGACTTGCTGGTATGCGGAGAGATGATCAACTCCATCGGCCTCTTGACTATCAATGCTTTCATCTTTCGTAATGATGGCTCAACTATGAATCTTCCTCCCTCAGCCCCGGACGGCCTTGCTTTTGAGCTTATCGGTGACGAGATGCAGTTTTCATGGAATGCATCTACCGATGATAAAACTCCGGCAGGAGGATTGAATTATAATATGCGAATGGGTACGCAGGACATGAATATGGATGTATTTTCGGCCCATGCAGATCTCAGTGATGGATATCGCCGCATTGCAAGCACGGGAAATACCGGGTCCAATACCTCCTGGTCACTGCTAGATATAGGTTTTGGCGAATACCATGTGTCGGTACAGGCTATCGATCCTTCTTATGCCGGATCCGCATTCTCATCGGATCTTGTCATAGAATTAAGTCCGACAGCTACTTTTACCATGGCTGATACAGTATGTACACTGGAAGAAACAAGCATCACATATACCGGTAATGCATCTCCGGCTGCACAATATAATTGGGATTTCGACGGGGCGGTCATCGTTTCCGGCTCCGGACAGGGTCCTTATATTGTTTACTGGGATACGCAGGGTGACAAAATAGTCGGCCTGACCGTAGAGGAAAATGGTGTTACATCAGACCCATTCAGCTTGGATGTCCTGGTGATAGGCTATCCTGAGATACCGGGATTTATTGCGGGATCAACAGACATATGCCAGGGAACGATCAGCTCCGAATTTGTTGTCCCCCCTATCGCCAATGCTGTGACATATGAGTGGTTCCTGAACCCTTCGGAAGCAGGATTGATAAGCGGTACAGGTATTATCGGAACAGTGGTTTGGGATACCGGATTTCATGGCAATGCATATGTTTTTGTCAGAGGAACGAATTATTGTGGCAGCGGCCCGTATTCAGATAGTCTTGGGGTTGTTATCAGTCCCTTGCCTGCACAAGCGGGACAGCCTGTCGGCCCGTCAGCATTATGCCGGGGCAATGCAAATACCACATATACTACTACCGCTGCTGCTTTTGGGGATAGCTATCAGTGGACTTTGATCCCTGAAGCAGCGGGTGTGATATTCAATAATGGTCTTTCCGCTGAGATCGACTGGGATGGCAGCTATTCCGGGGCGGTGGAACTTTTTGTTTCATCCTCAAATACCTGCGGAACTGGCCCGGCTTCAGATGCTTTAATGATCTCGATAAGCATACCGCCGGAGGCCGATGCCGGTGATGACCAGACGATTGCTTACGGTAACGCTACCCAACTTTCCGGATCTGCCAGCGGAGGTTCAGGTACATACAATTATTACTGGATGCCGGATAGCCTTTTACTCGATCCACATATGGCGAACCCGACAACCCTGGCGCTGGAACAGAGTGCACAATTTACCTTCATAGCCACAGATAATGGGAGCGGCTGTCCCGGATATGATCAGATGGTGGTCACCGTAACCGGGGGACCGCTGATGGTAGATGCCCTGGCTGATCCTGATGAAGTATGCGCCGGCGAACAACTTGACCTTCTTGCACTGGCCAGTGGAGGTACAGGGAATTATACATACTCATGGACATCCAACCCTCCGGGATTTACTTCCATTGAGGCTGCTCCAAGCCATCATCCTGAGGCCAGCACAGTATATTGTGTGGAGGTAACTGATGGAGGCGACGTGGTTTTCGACAGCGTGATGGTTACGGTAAATCTGCTTCCTTCGCCTGCCGGGATAATCAGTGGTCCTGACAATGTGTGCGCAGGTGATGAAGACATTTTATTCTCGATCGACCCCGTTGCGAATGCTACACATTACCTCTGGGAGATGGAAGATGGCATTTTTGGAAATAGTGACAGCACCAGTATTTTGCTCAGCATTGCTACCCAATGGATTGTTGCCGGTGGCCAGATTTCAGTGAGCCCGGTAAATGCCTGTGGACAGGGTGAAGTTTCAACAAAAACCCTGATCGTCTGGGATAGCCCGGAGAGGCCCGGCATGATCGCAGGACCAGATACTCTTTGCACAACTACGGATACGCTGAGCACATACACACTGGCAACACCGGTATCTGGTGCTACTGATTATATCTGGGAGCTTCAGCCCATTGAAGCCGGATATATCGAAGGCAACGGGTTAACGGCTATGGCCCACTGGGAAGCCAGCTGGGAGGGTGAAGCACTCATTGCCTGTAAAGCGGTAAATGAATGCGGGAGTTCCGAATATTCTGACCCACTTTTGGTGCATGCCTATTCCTGCCTTGGGATTGAAGATCCGGGCGCAGGTCAAATTAGCCTCCGTATTTATCCCAACCCGGCCAGGGAAGTGTTGAATGTTGAGTGTTGGGTGTTGGGTGAAAAAGAGGAATTAGAGATAAATATTCGTGACCTTTATGGCAGAAAAGTGCTGGGAAAAACTCATCCCGGCCAGGGAATTCTTCTGCTTAGTGTGGATCACCTTAGTGCCGGCATGTATATCATCAGCATCACCGGAAAAAGAGGTGTAAAAGTGAGCCGGCGGATGATAGTTTTGGATTAATATTTCCCGTCAGGGCTGCCTCACATTCCAGGAACCGATTTGTGAGCAAATATTTGTTCGTAAATTTTGGTATTCAAAAAACTTAGTTCTATCTTTGCACCCCCATTTTGAGGGATGAAAGAATCAGAAGTAGAAAATTACCGATTATAATGGATACATTAAGTTACAAAACAGTAAGTGCCAACAAGCAAACAGTCAACAAAGAGTGGCTGTTAATCGATGCAGAAGGATTAGTCCTCGGACGTTTGGCATCAGAAGTAGCAAAACTTTTACGCGGGAAGCATAAACCTGAGTTTACACCTCATGTTGATTGTGGCGACAATGTCGTTATCATCAATGCTGAGAAAGTGAAGCTTACAGGGAAAAAGATGGATGACAAGATTTATATCAGATATTCAGGCTATCCGGGTGGACAACGCAGCAGGACTGCTAAAGAAGTGCTCGCTAAATTTCCCGAAAGGCTTGTTGAACACGCTGTAAAAGGGATGCTTCCAAAAAACAGGCTGGGAGCTGATTTGTTCAGGAACCTCTATGTTCATGTAGGTCCGGAACACAATCAAGAAGCCCAGCAACCAAAGAAAATTGAATTAAATACAAATAAATAATCATGGACGTTACGAATACTTTAGGCAGAAGGAAGAAGGCAATTGCTAGGATTTACCTCACAGAAGGTAAAGGAGAGATTACCATCAACAACAGGGATTGGAAAGAATATTTCTCAACATCTATCCTGCAATATGTAGTACAGCAACCTTTTATTCTGACCAATACGGAGTCCAAATATGATCTTAAAGTGAACCTCGACGGTGGTGGTATCTCCGGACAGGCTGAAGCTTTACGACTGGCCATTGCAAGGGCATTGATCAAAATTGACCCTGAGTACCGTCCGATCTTAAAATTGAACGGTCTTCTGAAAAGGGATCCAAGGATGGTTGAGCGTAAGAAGCCTGGCCAGAAAAAGGCACGTAAGAAATTCCAGTTCAGTAAACGTTAATATTACCTGATATCGGATCGTGTTTAGTATCTAAATTGCCAAGACCGTTGACATCAATGCTACTTGGCAATTGCTTTTAAAGAATGTAAACAAACAATTAAAAAAATGGCAAGAACAACTTTTGAAGAATTGTTAGATGCAGGTGTACACTTTGGCCACCTCAAAAGAAAATGGAACCCCAACATGGCACCATATATCTTTATGGAGCGTAGTGGGATCCACATCCTCGACCTTTACAAAACCATGGCAAAACTCGAAGAAGCAGCTTCAGCAATCAAGCAGGTTGCCAAATCGGGTAAGAAGATTCTTTTCGTTGCTACCAAGAAGCAGGCGAAAGAGATTGTTGCCACGCAGGTACAAAGAGTGAACATGCCTTACGTAACTGAGCGTTGGCCAGGTGGTATGCTTACTAACTTTGCAACTATCCGTAAAGCGGTAAGGAAAATGTCATCAATTGACAAGATGATGACACAGGAATTGTACAAACACCTTTCTAAGAGGGAAAAGCTGCAGATCAGCCGTGAGCGTGCCAAGCTGGAAAAACAACTGGGTAGCATCTCCGATCTGAACCGCCTACCCTCAGCAATCTTTGTCGTAGATATCCTGAAGGAAAAAATTGCTATTGCTGAAGCCAGGAAGCTGAACATCCCCACCTTTGCGATGGTGGATACCAACTCAGATCCTACACTGATCGACTTCCCGATCCCTGCCAACGACGATGCATCTAAATCAATACAGCTGATCACCAAACTCATGGTGGATTCAATCGAAGAAGGTCTGACCGAAAGGAAAGTAGAGAAAGACAAGAAAGACCAGGAAGTTGCTGCTGAAGAATTAGCTGCTGCTGCAAAGAGTGAAGAAAAAGTTGCTGAAGAATATGGTGACCTCGAAGACGAAGAAGCTGAAAAGCTTGTGAAAGAAGGTGAAGCCAAAGTGCCGGGGAAAGCCGATGGAACTGATGCCAAGAAAAAAGAAGGTGGCAAACGTCCCAGGAAAACAGTGATAAAACCTAAGAAGTAAATAAGTTGTTAAACAAATAATAGAATATAAGAGATGGCAAATATAACAGCTGCTGAAGTAAACAGCCTGCGTAAAATGACCGGAGCAGGTATGATGGATTGTAAAAAAGCCCTGATCGAGAGCGATGGTGATGCAGAAAAAGCAATCGACATTCTCAGGAAAAAAGGACAGAAGATCGCCGCCAAGCGTGCAGACAAATCTGCAAGCGAAGGTGTTGTGCTTGCTGCAACCAATGATGCCGCAAATTTTGCTGCTATCGTGATGGTGAACTGTGAGACTGACTTCGTTGCCAAGAATCAGGAATTTGTTGACTTCACAAAATCAATTCTTGACCTGGCCATTGCCAAGACACCCAAAAGTGCAGATGAGCTTTTAGCTCTTGACCTGAATGGAAGAACTGTTGAGGAAAATCTCAGCGACCAGATGGGGAAAATTGGTGAAAGCATTAAGATGGGTGGCTATGAATTTATTGAAGCACCATTGGCCTGTGCATACAATCACCAGGGAAACAGGCTTTCAACCCTTCTTGCGATGAACATTGCCGATGATGCAAAAATCGCCCAGGTAGGACATGAACTGGCTATGCAAGTAGCTGCCATGAGCCCTGTTGCTGTTGATAAAGATGACGTTGACCAGTCAGTGATCGATAAAGAGATCGAGATTGGAAAAGACCAGGCACGCCAGGAAGGAAAACCTGAAGAGCTGCTTGAAAAGATCGCTATGGGAAAACTCAACAAATTCTTGAAAGACAATACACTCTTGAATCAGGTGTTTGTTCGTGACGGAAAGAAAATTGTTCGTGAATACCTTAAAGAAACCAATGCTGATCTTACCGTAACCGGATTTAAAAGGCTTATGCTTGGTGCATAACTCTTAACTACGATATTAAAAAAGAGCGATCCTGTGGGTCGCTCTTTTTTTTGGTACGGGGTACGGGGTACGGGGTACGGGGTACGGGGTACGCGGTACGCGGGAATTACAATTGTTTTTTCTCTGCCTCTTTAATTAGTTTTATAAGTTCATCCGGAGGAATGGCAATTCGTCTGGTCTTCAGGTCAATCCAGAATCCTTCAACTTTTACCACGCAAGCCAGCTTTCCATTCTCCTTAAAGATCTGATGCGTTGCAGCATATTTCCTGTAATCATCGGAGAAATAATCAATGCAATAATCAACACTGATTACTTCATTCATCAAAATTTCTCTTTTGAACTGCAAATTGGTATTTGTAATCACAAATCCTACATTCAGCTTAGTAAGCATATCCATTGTCATTCCATTCGATTCCATAAAATCAACTCGCGTATGATCCGTGAAATCAAGGTAGGCCGACCCCCGCAAATGCCTGTTCGGGTCAACATCTGACCACTTTACCCGATACTTTTTCTCAAATACTTTCATATTATATACACCCTAACTTTTGTGCATAATGTTTTCAATCACTGAAAATCTATAAAATTCTATTGAACTCCGCACTTCTTACGCCAGCAGCTCCTTCACTAGCATCGAAACCTCTTTATTATCAGCCTTTCCGGCAAGCTTCTTTGATACCATGCCCATCACCCGGCCCATGTCTTTCATGCTTTCGGCGCCGGTCTCGGTGATGATGCCCTGAACAATCGCTTTGAGTTCATCTCCACTAATCTGTTCCGGCAGGTACTTTTCGATTATTCCCGCCTGGAATTCTTCCACTTCTGCCAGCTCAGCACGGTCTTTATCGCGGTATATGGCCGCCGATTCCTTGCGCTGCTTCACCAGCTTTTTAAGGAGACCCATCTCCAGGTCCTGAGGAATTTCACCCGAGGCACCTTTCCCGGTTTTTAAAATGAGCAAGCCAGATTTAATGGCTCGTAGGGCCTCAAGTTTCTTCGCATCCTTCGCCAGCATTGCGGCTTTGATATCTTCGTTGATCTGTTCTGCTAAAGTCATTGTATTTCGGATTTGCGCAAAGTTAATATAATATGGTGGTGCGCGGTACGAGGGACGGGGGACGGGGTTCGAGGGACGGCGATTTTTGAAATCAGAACTATGAACTTTGAAATCAGAAATATTAATATTTAATGCTTCTTAGTAGCCACTACAAAACAATGGAACAGTGAAACAATGAAACAATGAAACAGTGGAACAATGAAACCGTGAAACCGTGAAACAGTGGAACAATGAAACAGTGAAACAGTGGAACAATGAAACAATGAAACAGTGAAACAAAAAACCCTCGAATTCGAGGGTTTTTGTTCAAAATAAATCAAAAATTAGAAAAACTTCCTAATCAACATTGTCATGGAGAAACGAATTGTCCTTGAGGCTTGTACCTTCCTCATCATCTGACAGTGTGTATTTAGATATTTGAGATTCTTCGGATGGCTTTTCGTCTGAAAGCTCAATATTTTTACGGCGATAGGCCGGTTCTGTTTCCAAATCATCCAGCCCACCCGGCGACTTGAGCTTGATGCTCATCTGACGCAGGCGCTCAACACGTTCTTTGTGTTTTTTCTCAGCAATTTGCTTGTCTTCCGTTATCGTTGCATCCTCTTCCTGGGTCTCATAAGTCTTGAATTGTGGCTGCCTCTCTTCGAAAGTATTATTTTCTGTTTCAGATGCCTGGATCTCGTTTGTTGGGGCGCTGACTTCCGTAATGCTCTCTGTCTTTTCGGGTTCCGGTGCCGGATCGTCGAGACTGAAGCGGATAATATTAGGTTTCTCTTCTTCAGTGTTCATGCTGATCTCCGGCTTAGGTATCTCAGGCTTGGAGATCTCATCATCCAAAGAGTTGACCAGTTTGATCTCTTCATTTGGTGTTTCTTCTTCCTCTTCTTCCATGCGTGGTTCCACGGCAGGGCGAGTGGGCCTTGGAGGCATTACCTCGGCTGCCGGCTCTTCTTTCATCCTGTTGTCATATAAATCGGTTGTTTTGACGACCGGGGCTTCTTCTGCTTCCTTATCAAAACCTGTAGCCACGATGGTGACGCTGATCTTATCTCCCAGCGAATCATCCTTTCCTGCACCCCAGATCACATCAACCTGGTTGCCGGCTGATTGGAGGATATATTCTGTGATCTCGGTAATCTCATCGAAGGAAATATCTTTTTCTCCGGATGAAAGATACAGCAGGATATTATTTGTTCCCTTGATATCATTATCGTTGAGCAAGGGTGAATTGATGGCTTCCGTTATGGCCTGTTCAGCGCGGTTCTCACCTTCGGCAATGCCTGTACCCATGATGGCAACTCCGCTGTCCCTCATTACCGTATTCACATCTTTGAAGTCAATGTTGATATACGCTTTTACTGTGATGATCTCGGCAATACCCTTAGCCGCTGTCAGCAGTACATTGTCAGCAATTTTGAATCCTTCCAGTATCCCAAGGTTACCGTAGGTTTCACGCAACTTATCATTGCTGATGATCAGCACGGCATCAGCATATTTCCTGAGCTCTTCTATCCCTTTGTCGGCCTGTAATTTTCGCTTTCGTCCCTCGAAACTAAATGGCAAGGTAACGATAGCTACTACCAGGATCTTATTGGAATCGTCGTCTTGCAGGTCAATTTCTTTTGCCAGCCTGGCAATTACCGGTGCTGCTCCGGTACCTGTGCCACCACCCATTCCTGCTGTGATAAACAGCATTTCCGTATTGGTATCCAGGAGCTGTTTTATATCTTCTGATCTTTCTATGGCCGCCTTTTCAGCTACCATAGGGACACATCCTGCCCCAAGCCCTTTCTCACCGAGAATGATCTTATTCGGCACAGGGCTCATGTCCAGAGCCTGGGTGTCTGTATTGCAAACAATGAAGTCGACACCCTTGATCCCTTGCCGGTGCATATGGTTAACCGCGTTGCTTCCACCGCCGCCAACACCAAGGACCTTAATGATAGACGACTGATTTTTAGGCATTTCGAATTTAAGCATATCCTCCATTTTGGTCAATTTAAATTTAGATTAATAAATCACGTAGTCTTTTGGTTTCGTTTTTATTTATTAACAAAGTTGTTGTTGATTAATCTTCCAGCTGATCTTTTTCAAACCAATCCTGTATTGTACTCAGGAAATTTTTGGTTTTTGGCTCTTTGCCTAGTTTGATCTTTCCTTTGCCTTTTGGCTTTCCTTTGCCTCCCTGAGCTACTTCTTTATCCTTTTCCTTGGCCAACCTTTTAAAGCCTTCAATTACCAGGCCGGTACCCGTAGCGTACATGGGGCTGGCCATTTCATCAGGAACATCATTGGACAGGTGCTCATTGGGATATCCCACACGTGTGTCCATGCCGGTGACAAATTCTGTCAGCTGTACCAGATGCTTCAGGAGGGACCCGCCGCCGGTGAGTACAATGCCACCGATCAACTTTTTCTCATAACCTGAGTTTTTGATCTCATAATGGATATGATCTATGATTTCTTCCATGCGTGCCTGTATAATGCTGGCAAGGTTTTTCAGCGTGATTTCCTTGGGTGGCCTGCCCCTCAAGCCCGGGATGGCAACCACCTCTTCATCCCTGTTCTCGCTCGCAAGGGAGGATCCGAATTTCACTTTTAGCTCTTCTGCATGTTTTTTTATTATGGTACAGCCTTCTTTTATATCTTCAGTGATGATATCGCCCCCGAAGGGGATGACAGCGGTATGACGGATGATGCCATCCTGAAAAATAGCAATATCGGTGGTGCCACCACCAATATCGACCAGTGCTACACCGGCTTCCTTCTCTTCTTCATTCAGAACAGCCTCAGCAGAAGCAATAGGCTCCAGGATGAGGTCGACCACTTCCAGTCCTGCTTTTCGTACACATTTGTATATATTCTTGGCTGCAGCAGTCTGGCCAATGATGATGTGGAAATTTGCTTCCAATGAATTGCCCAGCATGCCAACCGGCTGCTTGATACCCTGTTCGGCATCGATGATATATTCCTGTGGAATTACATCGATAATCTCCTCGCCGGGAGCCATGTTCAGGTTGTACATATTCGCATTCAGGGTATCGATATCATGCTGGCTGATCTCCTCATCCACGTTCTTGCGGATGATGCTGCCATGATGCTGGAGACTTTTAATATGCTGTCCGGCAATGCCAACATTCACATAGCGGATATCGACTCCTGATTTTTGTTCGGCTTGTTCCACCGCGATCTTGATAGAGTTTACGGTGTTTTCGATATTGGAAACCATGCCTCGCTTCACACCGATCGACTCGGTACGTCCATGACCGAGAATCTCGATCTTCCCGTGCTCATCCTGACGACCAACAATGGCCGCTATCTTGGTGGTCCCAATGTCAAGTCCTACAATAATTTCTGTGTTTTCCATAGTCTAATTATTTTGAACAGATTACTTGATTTTTATACCTTAGGTCGATGGAGCGGTAATCGATCCATCCTGCCTTGCCGGCCCCTTCTCTGTAGTAGACCGTCAGCTTTTCGAATTTATCTTCCATATCACTGAAGTCGCCGAACTTTATGGTGTGTTCACCAATCAGCGGGATCAGTTCCAGATCCCTGTTTCCATCCATCCACACTTGCGTGATCAGCTTGTTCAGGAATTCGTCCTTATAAATGTATTGTGCTAGTTTGAACAGTTTCCTTACGACAGAACCTTCTGATAAGGAGTCTACATACAGCCTTTTGTCTTTAATTCCAGTGATCCCATCCCTGATGTTTCCATTGATGATGAGCACCCTGGATGGGAAGCCGGGACTAATTGGCATGAGCCTGCCTTCATGATCGATATAATAGCTTACACCATCTTTGTTCATGATCCTGACCACAGCCTGCCGGAGTGTAACATTTACCTCCATCTTACCATCAATTCCTGTCTGCACATCGGCATATTTTACATAAGGATTCTTATCCAGGATGAGATGGATATCATATGGGCTGATCTCAGCCAGGCTCTTTCCGGCAAGCGTATCAGTTCCGGCGATGATCAGCGATGTCAGTGATGCTGCATCTGTCAGGTCATCATGTCCCGGGTTAACAATATTTAGCTTGAAGTGCTCACAGATGGTCTCGTTGTGCTTTTGCTCAACGAAGATCAGGGCAACGATCACTGCTGCCACGAGCACACCCCATACTACCATATGAAAGAACTTCTTTATCATGCTGTGATCAGTTTTTCTTTTATGGGAATCAGCAAACGATCGATATCGCCTGCCCCCATGGTGAGTAATACATCCGGTTTGCGGGCCTTTATCATGTCCGGCAAGTCTTCTTTACTGCATATGCTTTTGTTCGCAATGGTGATCATGTCGAGCAGCATTTTTGCATCCACTCCCGGGATGGGCTCTTCCCTGGCGGGATAGATCTCCAGTAAGATCAGTTCATCCAGCATCTCCAGGGTCCTGGCAAAACCATCGGCAAAGTCACGGGTCCGTGTAAAGAGATGAGGTTGAAACACTCCGCAAATCTTCTTTTCCGGGTATAGTTTCCTGGCAGTGGAAATACAGGCCTCTATCTCATCGGGGTGGTGGGCGTAGTCATCAATGAAAATGATGCCCTCCGTGTCATCGAGCACAAATTCAAATCGCCTTTTCACGCCCCGATAAGATTCCAGGCCGGCCTTAATTTCTTTCAGATCCATCCCTGCATGCAGGCATACAGCGGCTGCGGCAGTGGCATTTTCAATATTGTGCATGCCGGGCACCAGCATCCTTATGTCGATATTTCCTTTGGAAGACTCCAGCAGGAAGTGATAATGATGTTCAACAACCCTGACATCTTTGATCCGAAGGCTTGCTTCCTTTCCCTGTCCATACACCAGGGCATTGGAGGGTGTTTCGATTTGCCCCAGCACATCTTCGTGTATGATCACCAATCCGTTTTCGTCAGTCTGTTGCACAAAACGACTGAACGACTCCTTCATATTCTCCAGCGAGCCATAGATGTCGAGATGGTCTGCAGAAACGGTAGAGACCACCGCCACTTTTGGATGAAGCTTCAGAAATGAGCGATCATATTCATCCGCTTCCGCGATCAGGTACTTACTCTTGCTTGCATAGAGCATGTTCGTATCGTAGTTGTTCATGATGCCCCCGATAAGTGCAGTGGCTTCATGACCGCTATGATGCATCATATGGGCCGTCATGGATGAAATGCTGGTCTTGCCATGTGTACCTGCAATGGCAATGGTGTAATAGTCATCGGTGATCAAACCCAATACTTCAGCGCGCTTCATAACCGTAAATTCGCCTTCCATGCAGTATTGCAATTCCCTGTTCGTTTCCGGAATGGCCGGTGTGTAGATCACCAGGCCGGCATCACAGGGAACGTATGCAGGATCATCAGTATAGTGGATGTTCATGCCCTCAGCCGCTAGTTGCCTTGTGAGTGGAGTTTCAGTACGGTCATAGCCCGATACTTCTTTCCCCTGCTGCTTGAAATACCGCGCCAGGGCGCTCATGCCTATGCCGCCTATCCCTATCAGGTAAATGGTATTTGTTTGCAGTTCCTTCATTATCTTTCAAGCAGTTTTATCACTTCATCAGCAATTTTTTCCGTTGCATCAGGGCGTGCAAAGCGGTGAATATTTTCTTTCATAG
>QMPN01000024.1 GCA_003648575.1 Bacteroidota bacterium | reverse complement strand
CCATGTAACAATATTTACTGATCCTGACCCATAAAAGTTAGCTACAGCATTTACGCAAACAGTATCTGCGTCCGTTGTGATCTGTACATCGGGAAGTGGGTTTACTGCAACAGGATATGTTACAGTATCTGTACATCCATCTGTATTTGTTACGATCAGCAGAACATCAAAACTGCCACCTGTGCTAAAGATATGAGAAGGGTTTTGTAATGTAGAAATATTATTTACACCTGAAGCAGGGTCACCAAACTCCCAGTACCAGCTAAAAAGGCTGTTTCCGCCATTGATGGAGGATAGATCGTTAAATTGAACCGGTTGTTGGTTACATGCAGGCGTATAGTTAAAGTCAGCAATCGGATTTGCAACTATGATCACATCCCTGAAAGTAGTATTGGTACAACTATCGGAATCGGTCACAGTAAGTGTTACCTGAAAAGTTCCTGGGTTGCTATACATATGTGCCACGTTGGGGTCACCAGGGAAGATCACATTTTGTGAAGTTCCGTCGCCGAAATCCCATTGCCAGCGGGCGATATAGCCATTCGGGCTTGTGGAGATGTTGGTGAAGTGAACTGAATCGTTCAGGCAAACAGGTCCGTCATGGAAAAAGTTTGCTGTTGGCAAAGGATTCACAGTCACCGGGTATGAAACCGAGTTTGTACATCCGTTAGTATCTTCTATTGTCAGTGTGGCATTGTATGTGCCAGCTGAAATATAAGTGTGTATAGCATCTTGTGTAAAAGCTACACCACCATCGCCAAAGTCCCAGGTCCAGGCTGTTGCATAAGGTGCAATTGAACTGGTACCAAAGAAATTCGTTATATCATTAAGGCAGGTTGGGTCAGGATTGAATGTGTAATCCACATCAGGGATGCTCCCAACGTTGACAATGTTTGTATCGGCATTGATACATCCGTTATTATCAGTAACCCTCAATATTACCTGGTAGGCACCCGGCAGCAGGAAAGTATGAATAGGGTTTTGGATCGCAGAGCTAAACCCATCACCGAAATCCCACTCCCAGAGAGTAATAGGGTTGCCTGATGTCCCGAAAAAGGATGTTGCGCCTCCTAAACATGTAGGCTCAGGGTCCCAGGTGAAATACACGGTAGGCAAATCAGGAGCTTGAACAGGAAACGAGAATACATCCTGGCAAGTGGTGCCAGCGGAGTCAGCTGTTACTGTCAAAGATGCTATACCGATAAATCCGGGTGCATAGGTATGCAGAGGGTTTTGGAGGATGGAAGTATTCCCATCCCCGAGGTCCCAGTCCCAGGAAACGATAGTATAGGTCGGTGTGGTTGATGACAGGTCAATAAATTGAGCCTCGGAACATGTGGTAAATGTCAATGTAAAATTTGATGTTACACTGCATTGCGCCTTGGCATTGTTAGATCCCGCCAGGAGAAATAAGAGGAAAAACAAAATGTTAAACGGGATTAACTGTCTCAGTTTGTGTTTAGCTTCCATGTTGCGCTCTGATTTTGGTTTTGTTATTGCTTATGAGCACCTTATGTATGCAAATTTACGTCGGTGCTTCATACCTTAATTATTATTTATTCTATTACGTACAATTATATAAAAAGGTTCTGCAAAATACATTATTAATTCAAACCTTTACACAAGTAATATTACTTCCTGATGCAAGTGATATTACTTAGTTTTTTCTTTCCTGTTTCGGCTGATCACTGCCGGCAACTTATCAGCTGATAAACGCTTGGCGATGATCGTCTTCTGTTCATCCAGTAAATATATTACCGGAGTACTATAAATATCATAAAGCCTGTGATAATCTCCAGTGAGGCTGATATTCCCATTTACATTGATCCAGTCAAGTTCATGTTTGGAGATATAATTCTTCCACTTGCTGAAAACCGTATCTGTATTTACGGCATAAATCTTCATATCGATGTCAGTATTCTTATACTGTTCATTGACTGTTTCTACTTCTTTCTGGCATTCCCCACATGAGCTTGACCAGAAGAACAAAATAATATACTGAGCTTCTACTTCATGAAGGCTTATCAGTTTGTTTGCAGTATCAGCCATGACCAGGGCAGGAGCATAGGCTCCGATCAGCACATTGCGCATTTGATTAACACGATTGATCATATTCTGCTGAACGATAGGGTTTAACCAATCATAACTTTGCTCTGTGAAGTATGTATCGACCATGTGTACGAAGATCTTATCATAGCTCATCACCTTGGATGTTTCATAGGTATTGGTAAAATACCAGAGCAGGTAATTTCGCATTTCAGATTTTTCGCCGGTTTTCGCGATCATGACATCAATTTCGTTTATGAGGCTGTCGGGGTGACCCGGCAACACATCATTCATATACCTTTCAAGCTTTTTATGGAAGACCGGGGTCCGCAGAAAGCGGTCATCGCCCAGGTCAACATACTCCCAATAATGATTCCTGTAATATAGATAAGCCGAAAGGCTGTCGTGGCGTCCGCCGGTATTAAAATATCCGGGAACTTCCGGTTCCCGCATCACATTAAACAACATGGCGGTGACCGAATTGGGATGCTCCTGGATCACCTGAAGCTTATAAGCAATGCTTTCTTTGTTGATTTCATCCATTTCAGCCTGCAGTATAACAAGGCTATCGTTTCCTTCGGGTAGAGTCTGAATTTTAGAGCGAAGCTTCCTTATTTTTATATAGCTTGCCCTGTTATAATCCAGATAAGCATAAAACAGTTCATTTTCATCCGATCCTGTAAATTGTGCTTTTCCCGGTGAATCCATGAGATCCCGCGTGATTTCAAAATACTGATCATCACCCACCATGAATTCAAAAAGTTTTTTCTTCTGCAAGCTTACCAAAAAATAGACTCCTTGTTTCAAAGGTTTACCTCCGGAAAATTCAAGCATACCTTTATCTACAACTGCAGTGTCGGAGATAGCAAGCTTATCTCCAAAATAATTCCCCAGGTAGGCAATATTATCCTGATAACCATCTAACTGCATATTAATATGGTAACCGGCTTCCTGTCCCGAAAAATGAAAATAGAAGAGAAGTGTCAGTATGGATAAACAGACCTTTTTCATGTTGCCTTATAAAATGAAAGAATTCAAATGTAAAAATAGAAATAATTCTTATTTTTGCAACAATAATTTTGGGATGTTAGTTCAGTTGGTTTAGAACGCATGCTTGACAGGCATGAGGTCACTGGTTCGAATCCAGTACATCCCACTAAAAAGCCGCTCGAAAGGGTGGCTTTTTCATGTTTTGGAGGCTTTTTGTAAAAAAAATGCAATTTTTTTTATTATTTTTAGACCTTTCTATTATTCACATTATCAGACAGTAAGCCTGTTTTTCTGATTCTTTTTTACATTTTATTTGATTTTATTTTTGATGTGTAGGGTTACCTTTTGCCCTTTCTCCGTATTAATAAGTGTTTGAGGGGGTAAAGGTCCTCAGGCAATCAACAATCAAAAGTCTTAATTCAATTATTTAAAAAGCTTTATCAGATGAAAACTTTCGAAGAAAACCTGACCAACATCGCAATTCTTAGTGAAGTAGAAATGAGTAAGATTTTTGGAGGCGATAATAATCCTTCAGGAACTACAACCGAAGACGAAGAAATTTGGATGTAGGACCATCCCCTGCAGATTTTTCAAGACATATAGCCCTTCCGGACAGAAACTTAGATCGTCCGGAAGAATAAATTTATAACGAATACATTTTTTTGCTTAACTTTCGTTCCCAAATTAGCATGATGGAACGAAGGTTTTTTTTATATCTTTTTTTAGCCCTTATCTTCTGCATATCCTGCACAAGCATTGCCTTCTCACAGGAATCTTCTGAAATCGATAGCTTGAAAATCATAGGAAGACAATATGCCGATGCCGGAAATTTCGATGCCGCAGAACTTGCCTTCAATTCAATCTTACTTATTGATCCGCAAAATATTCCAGCCAGGAATAACCTGGGAGTCCTATATAAATTACTTGGTCGATATAATGACGCATTGAGGGTGCTTGGTGAAGCTGAGGCCATTGTTAAACGGGATAGTGTGCCTGATTGCCCCAGCCTTGGCTATATGTATCTGAACATTGGTATAATCTACAATCAGAAACAGGATTTTGAACTTGCCTTGCAGTACCTGACTTTTGCTGAAAACCTATTCTTTCAGGCAGATATCCAATCAAATCAATCGAGTAAAGTCTATAACAATATCGGGAATTCTTATTTCGGAATGAATGACTTCCGAAAGGCACTCATCTCATATAAGCAGGGAATAGAAGTAAAAAAGGATATTAATGCTAGCGGTCTAGACATTTCCTATGCAAATTGTGCCAGTTCTTATGAAAAACTTGGTGAACTGGATTCAGCGAGTATATATTACAATTATTCAATAGAAGCTAAAATTGCCAGGTATGGTTCAGGCAATTTCAGGTTAATCAGTACATACAATAATTATGCAGTATTGTTACAAACCAAGGGGGAGAAACGCCTTGCCTATGAATATCTTGTAAAGGCTTTACAACTGGCTATAGATACTCTTCCGGCCAAACATCCAATTGTTGCAGAGTGCTATGAGCGCATAGGATCCTGGTGTTTAGAAGCCGGAGAGTCCGAAAAAGCTCTGGATTATTACCAGAAGGGAATTAATTCGATAATTTTCGATTTTTCAGCCACGGACGTTTATACTAATCCTAATCTAGATAGTGAGATTATTTCATCTCCCGCCTTACTAAAGATATTGATTGGGAAAGCAATAGCTCTTGAGAATATTTATGGTGATAGCGGTGATTCCAGGGATTTGCTGGCTTCACTTGAAGTGCTTGAACTGGCCAATATGCTGACTGAAAAAATGCGTTCATCCTACCTTGGGGAAGAGAGTAAGTTACTTATCACGGAACATGCAAGGGCAGGATTTGACCGTAGTATAAGAACGGCATATAATCTTTATAAACTAACGAACGAGCATAAATATGCTAATAAGGCATTCGAATCAGCTGAAAAGAGTAAATCTTCTGTATTGCTCGCGTCATTGCAGGAGGTAGAACGTAAAAAGAACCTGGCAATTCCACCTGAACTTAAGATCCTTGAACAGGACCTTAATTCGGAAACAGACATATATAAGAAAAAACTGTATGAAGAACGACAACGGCCTGAGCCAGATCAAAAGAAACTAGGAAACTGGCAAGCAAGGCTGTTCTTCCTCAGTCAGCAACTGGATAGCCTTGATCAGGTAATTAAGGAGAAATTCCCCGAATATGCAGCAAAATACGATAATGATGTGATCGATCTTAATGGCATTATGAACAGCCTCGAACCAGACAGAGTACTGGTCGAGTACTCCATGAGCGATACATGTTTGTTTATTTTTACAATTTCAAATGAAGACTATTTCATAGAAAGAATACTGATCGATTCTTCCTTTCACGCAGATGTGACCATCCTGAGCCAGTTTTTAAGGGATAATGATTTTGCCAATAATAATTATGAGGATTACCAGGCATACCTGGATGCGGCATATTCATTATATCGCATTTTTCTGCTTCCTGTCGAGAAACAGATCAGTGGTAAAAAGCTACTGATCATTCCGGATGGGGAATTGGGTTATATTCCGTTCGAAGCCTTGCTAACAGAGATCCCGTCGGGGAATACAATGGAATACAGGACACTGCCATACTTGATCTACAAATACAGGACAAATTATTCATATTCAGCTACGTTGTATTTTGATGACGACAGCAAGCGAAAAGTAGCAGACAGGCAGTTGTTGGCCTTCGCACCTACATATGATAATATGGGTGAAATTAACATTGCCAAGTTTCCTTCCAACCGTGAATTTGCCACCTACCTTGTCCCGCTAAGGTTCATATCTACCGAGATCAATAATATCAGTGAGATATTAGATTGTGATCTGTACGAAGGCTATGCAGCAACGGAGAAGGAATTCAGGGAGCAGGCTTCGAATTACGATATCCTTCACCTGGCTATGCATACCCTTATTAATGATGAGAACCCCTTGTATTCACAACTTGTATTTACGCTTAACAACGATACCCTTGAAAATAATGACGGCTTGCTGAATGCTTATGAGATCTTTAATATGCAGTTACCCGCCCGCATGGCTGTATTAAGTGCTTGTAATACAGGGTATGGAAAGCTCCAGAAAGGGGAGGGGATCATGAGCATGGCCCGGGGTTTCATTTTTGCCGGTGTGCAGAGTATAATCATGACTCTGTGGGCTGTGGAAGATCAATCAGGCTCGGTATTAATGAGTAAGTTTTATCAGAACCTGGTAGAAGGCATGGAGATCGATGAAGCCCTGCGCGAAGCAAAACTTCAGTATTTAAGCGAGGCAGATCAGTTGAGTGCTCACCCATATCTCTGGTCCGGCTATGTGAGTATTGGTAGTACTGATGCTTTGATCGACAAAGGATTTGGAAAACTATACCAGGTTATTCTTGCTGCAGTTGGCTTAATCGTTCTTATCTTTTTACTCTTTATGTTCCGTAAGCGTAGAACCGGGGCATAAAAAAAACCCCCGATCACTCGGGGGTCCTCTTAAAGGTATGTCTTAATTCAATAAAATCAAAAAGTCTTGATCAGTCTTGGATACTTTTCAGTATCTCGTGAGCTTTGTCTTTGTTGAAGCTGCTGCTGTGACTGATTTTGCGGAATAGCTCAACTGCATTTTCAGTGTCATTCAATTTCAGATAACAGAGTGCAGCATACCATTCGGCACGCTCAATGTAAAGGTTTTGTTTATGCTCCATTATGAAACTAAAGGGCTGCAGTGCATTCCTGTATTGCCCTAATTCAATATTTGATATTCCTGAATAAAACTGTACTGGGATATTGTCTCCATCGCCTTCCAACACCAGTGCGAAATGATCCAGTGCAGATTCATATTCCTTATTTTCATATAGTTGAAATGCCTGTATTAGTGAGGCATTCTGGCTGTCTGTACCCCTGATAATCAATGCTGCATCAGGCTGATAATAGATTTTAAATAAATTATCGTTCGACATATTTCCATCAGGACGCAGTAAGTACAAAGAGACGGATGTAATGATGAGTAGCACAACAAATGATGCTGCTGCAATCCTTGATAATTTGTGTCGTAAGATAGTACGTAACAGTCCGGGTTGTTTCTTGTTTTGGGTGAGGTCGTGGACCAGGTCGAGTTTCTTTCTTAACTCAATTACCTCACTCTCCTGGATGGCTTCATCTATTTCTTCGTGAAGCTCGAACTCTGCCATGAGATCCGGGTCGTCCTTAAGGTCTTTCTCGAAAGACTCAAGTTCTTCCCCCATAAGCTCGCCACTGAGCTTCTCATCGATAAGTTCTAACAGATCTTTTTCTAGTGTTTTCATTGTCTAATTTTATTGAATTCAGGGTCGTTTTTTATCCTTTTCACCAGTATTTCTTTACATTGGAACTTTCTTTTCTTGGCGTACTTTTCGCTACCAAAACCCATTGTTTGTGAGATCTCTTGCAATGATTGTTTCGCGAAAAACAATCTTAGCACTTTCTGGCAATCCTCACTTAGCGTAAGGAAATGCTTCTGATAAAGTTTGAACCTCTCACTTTTCGGATCAAAAAATGATCCATCTACGGGTTCTTCTGCGATTTCAAATTCGCCTTCTGCATTCAGCTTTACACCTGAAGTTTTGCGCTTTTCAAGCTCTTTCAACCATAGGTTCTTTACAATAGCGTAAACATATGTTTTAAAAGAGCATGTGATCGCAAAGCTTTCATCGTTCACCTTCCTGTAAATCGCTACAATGGCTTCCTGGAAAACATCCCGGGCATCATCTTCATTACCACTGTTGTTATTTACGAAGGCCTTTACTGAGGGAAAAAACTTCTTGTAGATGTACTCCAATGTATCGGAGTCATGCAACCGTATACCCTCCAGTAACGATTCTTCAATGTAATGCATCACAGTTCCAACTATTAATACTGATTTTTGAAAAAGGTAACCCTGTTTCAATAAAAATTTTTCAACTTTTTTTTACGTCTTAGGCTTAGTCAATGAAAATCAGTGTGATAGTAAATAAATTAATTTCTGTTCAATTACTAATATACGACAAAATTATACTTTTGTTCCTTTTTTCAAATATTGATAGCTGAAATCACGCGAATATTGCTGATATTTATACTTATTTTAAATAGAATTCAACTATGGTCATCGTTTTGCCACCTCTAAGGATCATGCTTATTTTTTTTTGTAGCTTAATCTCTTTAAGCAACTTCGCACAGGATGAGCCCTCGGCACGCTTTGTTTTTTATAATGTTGAGAACCTTTTTGACCTGAATGACGATACATTGACAGTTGATGAAGAATTTACACCGGATGGTGCTAAAAACTGGTCGCAAACACGATACCGTGACAAGATCGAGCGGATAGCAAAAACAATTACGGCTGTGGGAGGATGGGAACTCCCTGCTATCATTGGCCTGTGTGAAGTCGAGAACAGGAATGTAGTCCTCGACCTGCTTGATCATCGTTTACTTATTAATAAAGGATATAAGGCGATTCATAAGGATTCTCCTGACAGGAGAGGAATTGATGTTGCATTCTTATATGACCCTCAGTTGTTCCAGCCAATCAGTTCAAACTGGATATCAATCCGCTTTGAAAATGAACCAGACACACGTACACGCGATATCCTTCATGTAGAAGGGGTGATATTTGCTTCGGATACTATACATGTTTTCATTAATCACTGGCCGTCACGTTGGGGTGGGGTGGAAGCGACTATTCCCAAAAGGGTGACAGTAGCTAATACGCTTAGAGAACATGTAGATTCTTTGTTTCTGATAGCACCAAATGCCAACATCCTGATAGCCGGTGACCTGAACGATAATCCGGTCGATCGCTCCGTATATAGTGTGCTGGGAGCTAAGAATGAAAGTGATAGTGTTCAGGGTGCGCTCGTTAATCTTATGTTTCCTATGTATGAGAACCCCGGGGAAGGGAGCCTGAAGTATAAGGCTGATTGGGAAACCTATGATCAGATCATTGTATCTCCTGCATTGCTTGACGATAAGGCACTGTCTGTAAAGGATGGAAAAGCATTCATCTTTGCAGCACCCTTTCTTTTAACAGAAGACGAACGCTACCTGGGGCAAAAGCCGTTCAGGACCTATGCCGGTCCATCCTATCTTAACGGGTACAGTGATCACCTGCCGGTGTTTATTGATCTTATGAAATAATTTGGAAACTTTACTTATGGAGGCCGCATTCTTTATTGTCGGGCTGTTCCCACCACCATCTGCCACCGCGGATATCTTCGCCGGGTTCAAGAGCCCTTGTGCATGGCTGACAGCCAATACTTGGGAAGCCTTTGTCATGGAGAATGTTATAAGGGATGTTATGTTCCCGAATCAATTCCCAAACCCTTTCTTCTGACCAGTCTAAAAGCGGATTGACTTTGATCAGTCCAAAGGTCTCATCCCACTCAACAAGCTGCAAGCCTTTACGTGTAACAGATTGCTCAGACCGCAATCCTGTGACCCATACTTTGATCCCTTGAAGAGCGCGCTTCATGGGAACGATCTTTCGGATGTTGCAACACGACTTCCTGTTCTCTATGCTTTCATAGAAGAGATTGATTCCTTTATTGTTGACCATCGTCTCAACCTGTTCAGCATCAGGAAAATATACATCAATCTTGATGCCGTAACGCTTTCTTGTTGTATCAATCAGGTCGAGGGTCTCCGGGAAAAGACGGCCCGTATCCAGGGTGAAGATCCTGACATCATTGCTGATCCCTGAAAGATAATATGTCAACACCTGGTCCTCGAGCCCTAAGCTGGTGGCAAAAGCAAGTTCAGTACCGTATTCAGCAGAAAAATAGGACAATATATCCTCTGCTGGAGCCTGCGCGAAACGTACGTTCAACTCATCAATTAGCAGCTTGGTTTCTGGTGAAAGCATATTATTGGGGATTGAGCCTAACAAAGGTAGCAATTTAATTAACTTTGATTCCATATAATTAGACACAAAAATAGATATGAAACTTCATTTTATTGCCATTGGTGGAAGCGCCATGCACAACCTTGCGCTTGCCTTACATAAGAAAGGATATCATGTCAGTGGTTCCGATGATGAGATATTTGAACCCTCGAAGAGCAGGCTGGAGAAATATGGCCTGCTTCCTGCTGAAACAGGCTGGTTTCCAGATAAGGTCACCGGTTTACTGGATGCTGTGATACTTGGAATGCACGCCAAAGCTGATAATCCTGAACTGCTCATGGCAAAAGAACTGGGTGTAAAGATCTTTTCCTATCCTGAGTTTTTATTCGAGCAGGCAAAAGATAAAAAACGTATCGTAATCGCCGGTAGTCATGGTAAGACCACTATTACGGCCATGATCATGCATGTATTGCAGCATGCGGGAATTGACTTCGATTTCATGGTCGGGGCTCAGTTGGATGGTTTCGATGTTATGGTAAAGATCAGCGAAGATGCAGATTTGATGATCCTGGAAGGGGATGAGTACCTGACATCGCCTATCGACCTGAGACCAAAGTTTCATTTGTATAAGCCGCATATAGCGCTCATCACCGGTATAGCATGGGATCATATTAATGTATTTCCCACATTTGATATCTATGTCGATCAGTTCAGGCAATTCATTCAGATGATAGAAGATGATGGTTTGCTCACCTGGTATCAGAATGATGAAGAGCTTCAAGGTATTTCCGGCAGCAATTCCGGTATTCGAACGCTTCCTTATAATAAACCTGACTACCAGAAAAAAGGCCGCAATATTAATTTGGTAGTAGGACAGGACGAATATCCTTTACATGTTTTTGGTGACCATAATTTGCAGAATATCGCCGGGGCCATGGAAGTATGCCGTGAGCTTGGTATATCAGATCAAGTTTTTGCTGAGGCCATGTCATCCTTTATGGGGGCCTCGAAAAGGTTACAATTAATGGGAGACGGAGAGGATCGTTCTGTTTACCTGGATTTCGCGCATGCGCCATCCAAACTTGCAGCAACTGTCAATGCCATGAAGGAGCACTATCCGGACAGGAAGCTGGTAGCCTGCATGGAGTTGCATACATATAGCAGCCTGAGTGAAGACTTCCTTAAACAATATAAAGGCGGAATGGATGCTGCGGACCAGGCCATGGTATACTTCAACCCTCACGCCCTGTCCATTAAGAGACTGCCGGAGATCACCACAGAGCAGGTTAAAGAAGCATTTGGACTGGAGGGCCTTCTGGTGTACAATGACTCCTCAGAGATGCTCTCAGAGCTAATGGATAGGGATTGGAAAGCTTCAAACCTTCTTCTGATGTCATCAGGAAATTTTGACGGCTGGGATATACCGGACATAGCTGCAAAAATCACCAGCTAAACCCAAACTTCGAAGTTCAGGTCTAAAATATCTGAAAAAAAAAGCTGCCATCAGGCAGCCTTTTTTTATTATCCGTTCATGGAGATTAGAAACTCCTCGTTGGTCTGTGTAAATTTCATTTTGTCCTTCAGGAATTCCATAGCTTCCAGCGGATTCATATCCGCCAGGTGGTTCCTGAGTATCCAGATACGTTGCAGGTTTTCCTTGTCCAGCAAGAGGTCATCCCTCCTGGTACTTGAGGCAACAATGTCGATGGATGGATAAATACGTTTATTCGACAGTTTACGGTCGAGTTGGAGCTCCATATTACCGGTTCCTTTAAACTCTTCGAAGATAACTTCGTCCATTTTCGAGCCTGTGTCGGTCAGGGCTGTAGAAATGATGGTAAGTGAACCACCGCCTTCAATATTCCTGGCAGCTCCGAAAAAGCGCTTAGGCTTTTGCAGTGCATTTGCTTCGACCCCGCCGGAAAGAACCTTGCCGGATGCAGGTGATACAGTATTGTATGCACGCGCGAGACGTGTGATAGAGTCGAGGAGGATCACTACATCGTGACCACATTCTGTCAATCTCTTAGCTTTTTCAAGCACAATGTTGGCAATTTTTACATGCCTTTCAGCCGGCTCGTCGAATGTAGAAGAGATCACCTCAGCTTTCACAGAACGTTCCATATCAGTAACCTCTTCAGGCCTTTCATCAATCAGAAGAACAATGAGATAAGCTTCAGGATGGTTATGTGCAATAGAGTTGGCAACAGACTTTAGAAGGATGGTTTTACCTGTTTTTGGTTGAGCGACGATCAATCCACGCTGTCCTTTCCCGATAGGGGTGAACATGTCGATGATGCGTGTGGATATGGCTTCATCCGGGTTGGGGTTGGTCGAAAGATCGAATTTCTCCTCCGGGAATAAAGGTGTAAGGTACTCGAATGGAATTCTGTCGCGAACCTCTTCAGGTGTGCGTCCATTAATATTCTCAACTTTGATCAGAGGAAAATATTTTTCTCCGTCCTTTGGCAGCCTGATGCTTCCTTTAACAGTATCACCTGTTTTTAGTCCAAATAGTTTGATCTGTGACTGACTCACATAGATATCATCAGGTGAGTTGAGGTAATTATAATCGGATGAACGTAGGAAACCGTAGCCATCAGGCATGATCTCGAGCACACCTTCGCTGGTGACTACGCCATCGAATTCAGCATAAGCTTCCTCATCCCTGCGATTGAATTCTTTTTTGTGAAACTTCTCTTTATCATGGTGTGAAGGTTGCACAGGAGCTCTATCTCGTGGTGCGTTTTCCCTTTTTCTTTCTACCGGGGCTTTTTCCTTGCTTTCCCTCGGAGGTTCAGGAGTTTCTGCCTTTTCGGATTTAGGCTTACGTCCCCTTCCTCTGGGTTTTTCATCCTGCACGCGGATGTCGGCAGGTTTTTCTTCTTTGATGGCGGGTTTATCCTCCTTTTTCTCGGGGTTTTTATTTTCAGGTGCCTTGTTTTTAACAGGACGACCACGGCGTTTAGTATGTTTTTCAGCCTTTTCTTTTTTCAGGATTTCCTGGGAGGGATTCAGTGCCTGTTGATCGAGGATCTTATAGATGAGATCCTGCTTTAAAAGTTTTTCGTACTTCGGAATATTCAGTTCTTTGGCTATGTCTTTTAGCTCAGAAACCAGTTTTCCGCTTAGTTCAATAATATCGTACATAAATAGTGGTGTTAATTAATTGTGGAGATATATCCACACAGTTTTGCCTGAGAGGCATTACGCGTTATAGCGATTAAGGTAATTGATTTAAATTTTATAATGGATATAAAGGAATATATCTGGATATGATATCCAATTGATGCTGCAAAGATAATAATATTTTACAAAAGCAAGTTTTTTATCTTTGTGGAAATTATTTTTCAGATGATACAGCGTATACAATCATTATTTCTATTTCTGGTATTTGCAATCAGCCTTGCAAACTATTTTTTCCCCATTGCCAGTTTCTGGGGTGATCTTTATGTGATCAAACTCGGTGTTTTTGGTGTACAAGAGCAATTCCAATATGACGCAATTTGGCCAAACACCATATTATTAACCGTATTCCCGGGCCTGATAGGCTTCCTGGCTTTCGTGACCATATTTATATATAAGCGGCGGCTGGTACAAAAACGACTGATCAGGTTCGATCTGCTTCTGAGCATTGTGTACCTGGCACTTATCTTTTTCTATTATGTGCCTGAATTGGAAACTATCACTGAAACTTATGCAGATTATATCAATGAGCCCGGCATTTATTTGTCGATCGCTTCGGTATTGTTCCTGATCCTGGCACTCCGGTTTATTATCAAAGATGAGAAGCTGATCCGTGCAGCCGACAGGCTCAGGTAGTGGTCAGACCTTATTTTTATCCTTTTCCAGTATTTCCAGGTCTTTTATAGTCCTGCCATCGATGGTGAAGCGCAGGCATGTTATCTTTTGATGCAGCCCATACCTTCCTGCAGAGCCCGGGTTCATGTGCATCAGCTTTCGTTTATCATCATACATCACCTTCAGGATATGTGAATGCCCGGAAATAAATAGATCCGGTTTTTCCCTGCTGAGAAGTTCGCGCACACTATTATCGTAGCGGCCGGGGTAACCACCGATGTGTTTTATCAACACTTTCTTGCCTTCACAGCTGAATATCTGTACCTCCGGGCATAGGATACGAACATCCTGGCCATCGATATTTCCATAAACAGCACGCATACTTTTAAATGCTTCCAGCTCGTCGTAAGTACTGACGTTGCCAATATCCCCGGCATGCCAGATCTCATCGCAGTCTGCAAAAAAATCGAAAATACCGGGGTATATCCAGCTGTGGGTGTCAGATAATAGTCCGATACGCATCATAAGCTACATGGTAGTATTATTGTTATTGGGAATGTAGTGGTGGTTCGAATCACTATCGAGGCTGAAAGAAATTCCGGCAGAAAGAAATGTACGTACGGCCTTACCTTTAAGTATTCCCGGGCTCCAGTACACTTGCTTCAGCAGATGAATGGCTTCTTCGGTACACCCACCTCCCAGTGGTTTGTCAATGACGAGGTTGGAAATATGTCCGCTTGTTTCAACAATGAAGCTGAGTTTTACACTGCCTGAAATGTTTTGAGTATAAGCTAATTCCGGGTATTTCATATTTTCAGTAATGAACTTTCCAAAGTCCATCTTCGGGTCTGTGAAAACAGGTTTTGGTGCCTGATCGAGGGCTTTTGTAGGGTAAACTGCGAGGCTGCTGTCAATAGGGCCTGCATATGCTTCATAGGCGTCAAGTCCCTTTTGCTTACAATTTCGCTTATACTTCTTAATGTTGAATTTCACCGGTATCTTAACATCCTCGATGATATGATTACTCGATTTTACTGCCGGATAGAAGAGAAGCAGCTTACAGATCCGCAGGGCCTCAGCATCCAGCTCGGGAGTGAGTCCTTCGAGAATACGATAATTCGTAGTCTCACCATTCTGTAATACCGTGATGAGCATTACTACGTTTCCTTCCACCTTCTTTTCCATCGCTTCTTCCGGATAATTCATCTCAGTGCAGATAAATTCCTTCATCCAGCTGCTCCCTCCGTAGGGCATGGGTGGCGTGTCCATCTGGGCAAAAGTCGAAAAACCCAGCAGAAAGATTGCCAAAAAAGAAAGAATCAAAAATTTAAGCCATTTCATTGTCCTTGTATTAATATGGACGAGTGTACTCAAAAATAAGCATTTTTTCCTACTTTTACATTTCCATGGAGAGTACGATATATATTGTTTCAGGATCAGCTTTGTTGCTTGGTGCGGCAATTGCCTGGTTTTACGCCCGTATCAGGGCCGCTGCAGAGCGCAACAGCATTGAAAAAGAACTTGAAATAAACAAAGACCGGCTGGCATCTGCAACGATTAGCCTCGAGCATACAAATAAAAGCCTTGAAGAAGAGCGACGGAAAGTTTCAGAACTGAGCCAAAAGCTTGCAGTTGCCGGCGAGCGGGAGAATTCATTGCAGGAGAAATTCGACTCATACCGTAAAGAACTGGAAAACCTGCAGGACAAGTTCAAGCTGGAATTTGAAAATGTTGCAAGCAAAATATTGAAGCAAAATACATCCGACTTTTCAGAAAGTAACCGCAAAAGTATCAATGAGATCGTTGACCCATTAAAAGAGAAGATAAAAGCATTTGAAAAGACTGTCAGCGAGACCTACGAAAAGGGTCTGGAGCAACGTTCAGGCCTGAAGGTGGAGATAGAGAAGCTGGTTGATCTGAACCGAAAGATTAGTGAAGAAGCCAATAACCTGACACGTGCTCTTAAATCGGACAGTAAAAAGCAGGGAAACTGGGGTGAGATGGTACTGGAGAGGTTGCTGGAACGTTCCGGCCTCATAAAAGGGGAGGAGTACGTCGTACAGGAGTCGTACAGAAATGATAAGAACGAACTGCTAAGGCCCGATGTCGTGATCAAACTGCCGGAGGAGAAACACATCATTATCGATTCCAAGGTGTCTTTAACTGCCTATGAATCATTTATCAGTGCAGAAGAAGACGACGATAAAACCAGATTTATCAAAGCCCATGTACATTCCGTCAGGGAACATGTTAAAGAGCTGGCTGAAAAAAATTACCAGCTGACAGAAAAACTGGATTCTCCCGATTTCGTATTACTCTTCCTGCCACTTGAATCAGCATTCAGCCTTGCAGTACAGGAACAAACGGATCTTTTCTCCTTTGCCTGGGACCGGAAGATTGTGATTGTCAGTCCAACAACGCTTCTGGCTACCATGATGACGGTAGGGTCGATCTGGAAGCATGAGAAACAAACACGTAATGCCATTGAGATCGCAAGTGAAGGAGGAAAACTGTATGATAAGTTCGTTGCTTTCCTCGATGACCTGGAAAATTTAGGAAAACAACTTTCCCGTGCACAAAAAAACTATGATGACGCCCACAACAAATTAGTATCCGGCAGGGGAAATATCATTGGCAAGGTTGAGAAACTGAGAAAACTCGGCGCCAAAACTGCGAAAGACATCCCTCAGGATTTCCTGCCGGAAGGTAGTCAGGAAGATGAGGACGACTCATGAAAATACGACTGATAAGCATCCTTTTAATACTTTCTTTTACAGCATGTTCCAGCCTGAATAAGTTAAGCCTTTATAACCTTTCAGGCCAGTACGACAATACGCTTTTCACCCGCCTGGATGCAGTGGCTTTCAATACGGATGATCAATCAGTTTCTGTATTCGTTCCCATACTGATGAGTGATATGGTATCTGCTTTCGATGAAAATACCGGAAAAACTCACCGGGATGCCTTGCTCAGGTATGAGATGTTTGAGAACTATGATTCTAAGCAAATTCTCGATAGTGCCGGCATTCTCATCACTGACAGCAACCTGATGCTGATCGACACTATGATTTCCTTTAAGATCAGGTATCCATCCTCCAATAAGTTTATTCTCAAACTTGAGCTGGTTGACTTGAACAGGGTAGATGTTGTGCGTAACTATCTTTGGCTGGATAATTCAAGCCCCGCTTCTTCAGATCATTATTTGCTAAAGGACGCGGATGGCGACCTTATGTTCACGAAGAATGTTAGTGGAGAGGATGATTATTCATTTGAACTGACAGATAAGACTGCGCATAGTGTTTATGTACGTTATTATAAACGTGATTTTCCGCTTGCATTACCACCATTTCTGGAGGAGACAGAGACGAATTTCGAATATGGAGCTGATAGTGTATTTGTTATTGAAGCCAGGGATGGAAGTACAGCACTTTTTCATTTGCCTGAAAAAGGTTTTTATCACTTCCAGACTGACAGCAACAAAAGGGGTGGGTATACGATCTTCAGGTTTGATCCTGGCTTTCCTCAGGTTCAGAGTTCCAGTCAGATGCTTGATCCTCTGCGTTATATAACAACTGTAGCTGAGTTCAGGGAAATGCAGGATGCAGTTGATGTAAAACTTGCTATTGATAATTTCTGGCTCAATAATGCCGGCAATCCGACACGCGCAAGAGCCATGATACAAAAGTATTACGGCAGGGTTGTAGATGCCAATCAATATTTTACTTCTTATCATGAAGGCTGGAAGACGGACCGTGGCCTGATGTATATTGTTTACGGCCCGCCAAGGATCGTGTATCGTGGTGAGGATATAGAAGAATGGCTTTATGGCGAGAAAGGGAATAAGAATTCTATCCGTTTGCAGTTTGTAAAGGTCATCAACCCTTTCAGTGAGAATGATTACAGTCTCATCAAATCACCTTCATACAAAGAAAAATGGTATAACATTGTGAGTACCTGGAGAAGATAAGCTTATCTCAACAGTATCATCCTGTTGGATGAAGTCTTTCCATTCACGACCAGTTTGTATATATATATACCATTTTCAAGGTTTTCTGCGTCCCAGCTGATCTGATGATCACCGGCTTGCTGATAGCTATCGGCCAGTTTCTCTATGATCCTTCCATTCAGGTCAAGAATATAGAGTTTCACATCAGCATTTTGATTTAATGTATAAGCAATGTTGGTGGAAGAACTGAATGGGTTGGGTGCATTCTGTTTTAGATTGAATCCCAGGTTTTCACCTGATTCATCTATACTAACAGGATCTAAGACACAAAGGGCTTTAATACAGAAGTTTCCAGTATTGAGATATCCCGAAGGATCATCGTAATTATAGAAATCTTCCCAACCCTTGGCAGTCATATAATAGCTTTCACCCTCATTTGCAGCGGACTCAACCAGGGTTCTGGAATCGGCACCCAGTAAAACCGGCACAATGCTGGTTCTGTCGTAGGGATGCCCTCCACCATCAAGCATAAGGTAAATATAAAAATCATCTCCTGGCGATAACGGAATTTCAACATCTAAAGCAATTGTATGAAGGCCCGATAACTCAACAAAATCCGATTGGCTGGTCAGCTCACCGCTTAAGACTCCGCCTGAAAACTCGTCGTAGATCTTTACTGTGTAATTTACATCATTTACAGCCGTAAAGAAACTGACAGCAGTAATGGATTCATCTGCATCAGAAACGAAGGCATTAAATGCTTCGGTAGTCCCGGTTTTGTTGTCACGCCAGCCATGATAGTCGTGGAAATAGGCACGGTCGTATTGCAGAGGACCGGTCTTCTGGAAAGAAATGGCACCCATCTCAGGGTTCTGACAAGCATGCTTATCGTAATATGAGATCCAGAAATAGCCACTGTTTCCCCAGCCACTACCCCATGAATTCTTCACCAGCCATGCTCCCGGCTCGGGGGCCTGTGTATCGCGGTTATCATCCCAGCCTATAATTGCTACCGCATGGTTAGGGTCATCATTGGTTTGAGGAGGCTGATAATGTTCAAATTGCGCATTAATATAAGAGCCGCTGTAGCACATGCAGGTGCCAAGCACACCGTAATCTATGATTGATTGTTTGATCACATCTATATTTTCTAAATTCTCACCTGCAATCATCCATATAATATCCTCTGAATAGAAGTAATGATAGCTGTCATTGTAGCGCTCTGGCGGGCTGCTATAGGATTGTCCATCGATTTCCCTAACAGCGCCTTCAAGTCTTGAAAGATATGCAGAAGTAACCCTGTAATCGCCTCCCATGTGAACTTCGAGTCCACCTCCGGTAGGAGGATCTGTATCATCGTTATTGTGCTGGTTAAAGCCATTCCACCAATCGAGGTGATATTCTGCCAGGGCAGGCTCTCCTGTCTCCCCGGCTGCTGCCCAGGCACCGTTCATTAACATATTGCCTTCCATGGCAGCATAGGCACCATGTGTCCAGCAGGTGCCGCCCTGTTGCGATTTAACAGATGTTACATAATTATTGCCGTTGTAGTCGCGCAGGTCGAAGGTTTCAGGTATCTGTGCAAACAATGCTACTGGTAAACATAACAGTAAGAGAAGGGTCAGCTTTTTCATGATGTGGTTTTTTGTTGTTTGAAAGTGTAAAGATATAGAGTTTATCTATATTAAAAAAAAAGCCTTGAAAAACGGTTTGAAAAGGTTGGATGTAAATTACAAGACTTATCAAGATGTTCGAACCGGGTGTTTTCCAAAGCTTTTGTAACGATTGCTCATCATTATAGACAAGGCCTCTATATAAAAGGTTGCACACATTGTGGTATTTTTTATCTTTGGTGATATAATTATTGTGATGAAAAAAGACCAGATGATATTCGGAATACGACCTGTAATGGAGGCACTCGATGCCGGTAAGGAGGTTGATAAGATACTGTTACAAAAAGGCTTAAGAGGGGATTTGTTCCGTGAGTTAATGGACAAAATCAGGGATTTGGATATTCCTTTGCAAATCGTTCCCCTGGACCGACTTAACAGGGTCACACGAAAGAATCATCAGGGAATCATTGCATTCTTTTCACAGATATCCTACCATAAGCTGGACCAGGTGATGCCTGGCGTTTATGAGCGTGGAAAGACGCCGCTGGTACTCATCCTCGATCATATTACTGATGTTAGAAATTTCGGTGCTATTGCACGTACGGCTGAATGCTCGGGTGTAGATGCCATTGTGATACCATCGAAAGGCGCGGCAGCCATCAATGAGGATGCCATGAAAACATCTGCGGGCGCATTGAATATTATTCCGGTTTGCCGGACCGACAAATTGACTGATTCCGTTAAGTATCTGAAGGATAGCGGTCTGAAAGTCGTTGCTGCCACAGAAAAGGGAAGCACTTTCTATGATGAAGAGGATATGGATGTTCCACTGGCTATTGTGATAGGCTCGGAAGATACCGGGGTTTCTGAAGGCTTATTAAAGCTCAGCGACAGCCTTGTTAAGATACCGCAGCAAGGCAGGATCGGCTCACTGAATGTTTCGGTGGCAGCCGGGGTGATGCTGTTTGAGGCTCTACGGCAGCGCAAGGCATAAAAAAACCCCGCTAAATAACGGGGCTTCTCATTTTTATCCTGTTTTTCTTTAGAATCTCTTTTCTTTGATCCTTGCTTTCTTACCTTTAAGTTCACGGAGATAGAAGATGCGTGCCCTGCGGACAACACCCCTTTTATTCACTTTTATCTCATCGATAAAGGGAGAAGAAATAGGGAAAATTCTTTCAACGCCGACTCCACCTGAAATTTTCCTTACTGTAAAGGTTTCAGTTGGGCCACCGCCAACGCGCTGTAAAACCACGCCCTGGAAATTTTGTAAACGTTCTTTGTCACCTTCTTTGATCTTATAGGTAACAGTAATCGTATCACCTGCTTTAAAGGCAGGAAAATCTTTTACTTCTATCTGGTCTTCTACGTATTGTAGTAATGCTGTCTTGCTCATCTTGCGTGTATTAATCTATCTTGAAAAACGGCTGCAAAAATACGAGTCTTTTATTTAATAACAAAATGTTTTTCGCCTTTTTGCAGAGCAAAAAGAGTGTTGGGTTCTGGGTGTTGGGTGTTGGATTGATTTTTGATTGAAGGATTAGTTATAAAACCTCTTGATTATCAGGCTTATCTATCATTTTATTGATCTTTGGTTGAAGGATCCAGATGCCAACGAAATAGAACCAGATCATGATAATCTCTGCAATATAATCTGACACTGTAGTATATCTTTGATATTCAGTGGTTTTTAGCACCCTTGCTACAAAATACATGCAATAAAAACTGCAGAATATCGCCAGGAGGTGGAAAGGGATTATCAACAAAAAAGTAAATGGGAATGCTTCAATTCCATCATGAAATTGCGTATACATGAGAAGACCGAAGAGTGGTAAATAGACAATGGGATAAAAGAAACAGATCTTGAAAAATACTGTGTTAAGTTTTAATTCCTCAGGAAGTCGGTCATTGAGGATGATCCCGGCAGCCCAGGTCCAGCCATACTTGACAATGGCAGAAATAAGTCCGAGTATGATAAAAACCGGTATAAACCTGAGGCCAATATAAGGATCATGGCCATGATTCCTGATTGCTATCCCGATCATGAAAGCAATTGCTATAAAGTATAATACGAAAGGAATGGCGAAATGGAGGATGAAAAGCTGCCAGTGTTTTGCTCTAAGAAATATATTCAT
>QMPN01000023.1 GCA_003648575.1 Bacteroidota bacterium | reverse complement strand
GTAAAGGCCATGCCGGTAACGCGCGTGGTAAATACCGAGATCTCCTCCGGCCTCATGGAAGAGGCAAAGAAATACCGGCCTTACGTTGAACAGCTAAAGATCGACACCTATTCAAAACTTCCTTTCGAGGATGCTACCTTCGATCACGTGCTGACGCTCGAAACCCTTGAGCATGTTGAGCAACCCCTGCAGTTCCTGCTTGAGCTTCATCGAATTGCAAAGCCTGGCGCAAGACTTGTTTTAAGTTGCCCCCCGGCCACCAGCGAGATACCCTACCAGGTGTTCACCTTTCTCTTTGGCGGGCATGGTGAAGGGCCACATAAGTTCCCTCCTTCCCGAACCGTTAAAGAATGGTTCAGGCTGACAAACTGGAAACTCATTGAACATAAAGGCACCCTCCTGATCCCGGTCGGACCAAAATTTATCAAAACCTTTGGGGAAAAGCTGATATCTTCCTGCCAGGGAACGTATATTGCAGAACTGGGAATAAGACAATTTTTTGTGTGTGAGAAAGATTAAGAACATACAGGATGTAGTAAAAAGCGGTCTGTGCAACCGATGTGGAACCTGCGTGGGCCTGTCGGATGGCAAGATCGTTTTCTCCGACCGGACGAAGAAATTTCTGCCTCAGCTTAACGGGGATCTTGATGCCAACGAAAATGCAGAGCTGCTTAAATATTGCAGCGGCAAAGGATTTGATTTCCCGGCACAAAACAGGCGGATCTATGGTGATGAAGGGAGCCATAATGTGTTTACCGGCACCTACGACAAAATATACATAGGTAATACTACCGACGAAGCGGTGAGAAGAGCTGGAGCCAGCGGTGGTATACTGTCATCCATACTCATCTGGCTGCTGGAAACAGGCAGGATCGATGGTGCCGTAGTAGTGGGTATGTCAGACGATGAACCCTGGCTGACAAAGCCATTCATTGCCACTACAAAAGAGGAAATTTTAAAGGCTGCACAAAGCAAATACATCATCACTACAACGAATGAGATCCTTCCCGAGATAGCAGCATTCAATGGTAAGCTTGCATTTGTCGGCTTGCCCGGACAGGTACAGTCGATCAGGTTGCTACAGGAAGATGATCATCCATCCGTCAGGAATATCGAATATCTTCTGGGACCGTTTTACGGGAACACCCTGCACTTTTCTTCTGTGAAAAGCTTTCTTCGATCATACGGAGAAAAGGATTACAGGAAGATACGGAAATTATTTTTCAGACATGGTGAGTGGCCCGGCAACATGCGCGTTGAACTGGAAGGAGGAAGAGTGCTGGAGCTTCCGAAGTTCCATGCCAATTACCTTATTCCGTTCCACATTGTTAAAAACGGTTTGCTTTGTACCGATCTCAGCAATGAGTTCACCGACATCTCCGGTGGCGATGCATGGGCACCTGTTTATGAGGAGAGGGGAAAAGGGTTTTCCATGGTATTATCGCGTTCAGCAAAAGGACGGGAGATCGTCGAAAAAATGACGGAAGAAGGCCGCCTGAACCTCGACCCCATCGATGAAGCTGATGCCATTACCATGCATTCCCATGGCTACGACCTTAAAAAAAGGGGCACCTTCATCCGCATGAAATTCCGCCGCTGGATGGGAAAAAGAAACCCGGACTATGGTTATGAGATGAAGGGTTTCACCTTTAAGAGGTATATGATGGAGATCGTTATCGACAGCCTCTTCATCGTATTAGGCACAAGCTTCTCAAGGTTTCTGATTGAACGCATACCCCCGAAGACGGTCGGAAAGGTATTTGAGAAATCAAGAAATGTCTGGAAGCGGTCAACAAAAAAAATTAAACGTTCCCAATTGGAAAGCGGCAATGAATAATGACCAACATCATCGTTCGAAACAAAAAAGACCGAAATGGTTAAGCCCGTTCCTGCTCATCAGGCTATTGGGGATCGCGCTCTTCATTTACATTCTAACCACCGTCGATCTCAATGCGCTCTGGCAACATATTAAAGAGGTCAGAGCTGAGTATCTGGTTTATGCTATAATCTTTCAGGTTCTCCTGCTATTCATCAAAGCGCTTCGCTGGCACATCCTGAACAATGGCAGTACCCAGAAAGGGATCATCATGCAAAGCTTTGGTGAGTTCTTCGAAAGCTATGCTATTGGGGTGATCACCCCCGGCAGGTTGGGTGAACTCGTTAAAGCAGGACATGCGAAAGAGAAGAACAAGATCATGGAAGCCGGCATCCGCGTATTGGTTGAAAGGGGCTTCGACCTGGGCATTTTTGTATTGATTGCCGGCCTGGCATTCGTGTATACTATTAACATTTATGCTTCCACCCTCATCGGTGCATTGATCATAATTGCAGGCATATCAATCCTGGTCCTGGCAATCATCTTCATGCGATCTGCAAAAGCCACAGCCATGGTTCAAAAGGTGCTGAATAAGCTCCCCTTCATATCCATGAATCTGAACCTGGCTTTCAGAAAAAGGAGTAATAAAGTTCAATTTACGGTGGCAGCACTTTCCCTGATCAGCAATTTGAGTTACTTCATTTCCTGCTACTATCTTGCAGTGGGATTATCGTTTACACTTTCTTTCCTGTATATCTCCGGTGCAGTGGCTGTAGCGGGCCTGCTTAATATGCTCCCCATTACCGTTATGGGCCTCGGAACCCGTGAAGGTACATTCCTCGTGCTTTTCAAACCCATGGCAGAGCCCCTGATCCTGGCATTTTCAGGGCTCGTCTTCCTGATCGCACAAATTGGTGGTGGTATCATTTCCTTCCTGCTGGGCTATAGCTTTCTCTTTCTGGCCAGAAAAAATGCTGCACAGAAATAAAAGCTCGATCCCTCTTAATATTCATCCAAATCATTTACTTTTGCTGACTATAAAACCACGACAGGAATGGATCAAACAATCATAGTAACAGGAGCAAACGGATACCTCGGAACATATATCTGCAAACAATTACTGGCTGATGGTTATAAGGTATGTGCATTGAAGTTTGATCACTATGCTTCAAACATTATTGAGCATCCCGATATCAACTATTTGTTTTGTGATATCACCAAAGATATCAATGAACAGCTTGGCCAGTCCGTTGATTCCGGGCAAGTACATGCAGTAATCAATGCTGCAGCATTACTGGGCAGTTCCGACTATGATAAAAACTACGAAGTGAATGCAAAAGGCGTGGAGAACCTGATCAAATTCTGCGAGAAAAAAAAGATCAAACGCTTCATCCAGGTCAGCAGCGTCGTGATCCTGAAAGTATTTAAAGGACCCTACGGGGAAACCAAGCTCAAAGGACAGGAATTCCTGGAAAAATCCACACTCGATTACACTGTCTTTATCCCGGCCATGATACTGGGGCCTGAAGGCCTGGGCATCAATCGTATACTTAAAAATGTATTCAGGTTACCATTTATTGTCCCCCTGGTGGGCTACGGCAAGCAAACCCAGCATCCTATTTTTGTGAAAGACTTTGCCAGCTACATTGTAAAGTCAATCAATCAAGATGTTGCCCATAAGAAGGTTTACCAGATTGCAGGAGATGAGGTGGTCTCCTTTCGCAACTTCATAGCACTCGTCCTGCAGATCTGCAAGAAAAGAAAGATGTTCCTTCCTGTTCCTCCTTCCATCGTGAAGTTAATGGGAAAAGGCTTTCAAAAATTCCAAAAGGTTCCCCTGTTTACAGCAGAGCATGTTAAAGGGGTAATGCAGGATTCAAATCTCGACACTTCCGCTTTAAAGGCAGACCTGGATTTCAAGCCTACTCCATTGAAGGAAGCACTTGAATATAGCCTTGATATAATAGGCAATAATTGGGATGATTACCTCAAGCCCAGGGATGAAAAAATCATCCGTCTTTAGTAAAATTCAACCTTGAGGTCGTCAACAATGATCTCACGCTTACCTGAATACCACACATAGACCTTTACAATATCGTTCACGGATTTAATATCGCGGGCTTCTGCAAGCAATTCTATGCTATTCCACTCGCCGACCTTAATATCTTTCGGATTCGAATCAACAGATTGATACACGTAGGCACCATCTTTATTTTCGATAGAGAATACAAGGTGGTAAGGATTATAATCCGGATTTTCCGGCACATAAACAAATGCTGAAGCGCGGATGAATACTTTGCTGGTATCACTCAGGTTCCTGACCTCGGTTTTCAGGCCGGGGCTGTATGTATTATTCAGGTTCAGCCTAATCGCGGTATTACCGGAGTGTGTGATGCTGTGCTCAATATTATTGGCATTGATCTCGGGCAACTGGCCCTCATAATTATCAACAAAAGTATTGTGCAAAGTGAGGTTTTTAAACCTGCTTTCGAAAACTCTTTTTTCCTGTTCTTGCGCTTTTATCTTTGCTTCGCGCCATAACAATCCATGGTACTCCTTATCAGTCTTCAGAAATACCCGCCAGTACATTTCTTCATCCATGTCCCAGTACAATATCCAATTTTTATACTGGTACACCTGTATCATGTTCAGCCAGATCACAAAAGGAGTGACCACATATATCATATACCGGAACATCTTGTATCGGACATCGCTCAGCGCAAGACCAAGGAGCAATGCAAATACGATATAATGATCGAGGAAAGCACGGTGGCCAAAGCTCATTCCGTACCACCAGTTCCTCCAAGAGGCAATGATGTAAAGAACAATCAGGCAATATCCTAATAGTGTGAATGCCTGATACTTACTCTTTCTATACAGGTATATAAAGCCAGGAAGTGCAAAAAGGAGCACCGGGGTATAGATAAACAAACCTTTCCTGAAACTGAAAAGCACATCGAGCATATGGGGATCAAGGAAATTAAACCCGAGGCCGGTATATGTCCAGACAAAAAGCTGGCCTACCTGCAAATAATACAGGAGTGGCTGTAAAGCCAGCACGGACAGAAAAATAACAAGAGCAACTATCAACTTCTTGTATTTTCGGAATAGATCTTCCACCGTGGATTTCAGATTATTCCAATCACCTGCCAGGAAGGGTATGGCAGCAAGGATCATCATATTGGTTGGCCGCATGAGAATGGTCAGGCCCAGGATAAAAGCGGTGAGATACAAGTGCTTCGTCTTTCGATCCAGCATATACTTCTTGGCAAAGTAGAAAAATAATACAATCGACGAGAAGGTATAAATGTGGGTGAAACTGGCATCCACAGTTGTATAAAAATATATTGGCGTGGCAAATAGGATCAGTATCTGCACGAGCACAACATGGTATTTATTTACCCTATATAGCTCCAGAAACTTTTTAATCCCCCACAGTGCCAGCATGAGATAAAAAATAGCAGCAAAGCCGATGGCGTACTGATACAGTGGGGCATATCCATCGGTGGGGAGCCCGAAGGTCATACTTCCCAGGTGTGCAGCCAGGAAAAATGGCAACCAGAACAAAGCCACTCCAACAAAAGTGATGTTGGCAACTTCCCCATCTATCTCCCTTCTGAAATCTACATAGCTTTCGGGTGCATAATACTTTGATTCATACTGATCTATAAAACCATATTCCAGGTCATGGTATATAAATGTAGCCGTGAGGTAAGCATAGTACCCTTTGCCGTCGCTATTGATATAGTTCCCGTTATACCTTCCATGCTGCCAGGTATAGAACAGCATAAGTACAGTGATAATAAGGATGGCATATTTTATAATATAATTATTGAAAACAATGCCAAGTACTCTTTTAAAATCTTCCATAGTATCTTTTATCTGAAAGTTTTTTTATTCCAGATGTTATATTTGAGAATGCACCAGATAGCCCTGAAGCCATCTTTGGCACCGATCTTTTTTCCTTCATCGTAGGTTCGGCCGTAATACGAAATGCCCACTTCGTAGATCCTTATCCCGGGGTAGCGGGAGATCTTGGCGGTGACTTCGGGTTCGAAACCAAACCTGTTCTCCTTTAAGTATATCTTTTTAATATACTCCGCCCTGAAGAGCTTATAACAGGTTTCCATATCGCTCAGGTTCAGGTTGGTAAACATGTTCGAAAGGAAAGTCAGGAATTTATTCCCTGCTGAATGCCAGAAGAACAGGATGCGGTGTGGTGTACCACCCTTAAATCGTGATCCGTAAACTACATCAGCATACCCTTCTATTACCGGTTTCAGCAGTTTATTGTAATCCTCAGGATCGTACTCCAGGTCAGCATCCTGAATAATGATGAAATCACCTTTGGCCTCATCAATACCCCTGTGAAGCGCTGCCCCTTTACCCATGTTTAGCGCTTGCTCATAAAAGCTGATCTCATGCTCCGGATGTGACTCAATATATTCTTTCACCACGCCGGCTGTATTGTCAGATGAGCAATCATTCACGATGATGATCTCTTTCTCAAACCCCCCATCCAGCTTTACAGCCAATACTTTGTCAAGGATAAGATGGATGGTCCTCTCCTCATTATATACTGGAATAAGTATTGAAAGTTTCATGGTCATATCGTTATCGAAGAATTGTCAAAAATATAAATTTAAAGCATAAATCAAATGCTTATTGTCGCCCTGAGCATTCCGACAAGCGAAATAATGCTGCCCGGGAATGAATATGAAGATCATTTCCCTATTCGTTTATACAGGGATGTCCGTTCCCGGGGTGATTTTGCAACAAACTCAAACTTACTATCAAGTATTCTATAGAAGTTCGTGAATTCACCATTCGCCCTTTTTATTTCCAGGTTCTCAGGATGGTGGATGATCACATAATCAATTTCCCTCTCCTTATTTGTCTTTGGGCCGGACATATAAAATATCTCAATCTCGCTTCTGTCGAAACCACCAAATGTGGTATAAGGCATTTTCCCATAATTCCACATAACAGGGAATGGGCCATATGCCTGCGGGTTCTTCAGATTGATCATAGGTTTATCGCTTCCGATATAGTTCAGGATAAACTCATCACCCCAAAATGTACCCGCGTTTACGGGTAGAAAGACAGAATTTGGCTCCATTAGCTTCTCCAGACTATGCAGATCCTTTGCATTTATGGCATGATGGCTTCTAACGGGCCCGATCCTTAGCTGATGTTCCGTGAAAATGAACAGGAAAAATAAGGCCCCCAGCAGTTCAATCCATCCCGTTAATCGAATGCTTCCCATCCACATGATCAGGAAAAAGAAAAAGAAGAGCGATAAACGAATACGCATGGTATGCAGAAAAAATCCCGGTGGAACAACTATTAATAGCAAGAGAAAAAAGAGTGTCATTGTCAGCATGAATGAGCTGTTAAAAGCTGTTTTCTTATCGTTCTTTCCATTCCTGTACCAAAATATCCCTGACAAGACGGTTAAAGCAAGCAAGCCAAAAAACAATGGGATGTTTGCATTTCCATCGTGGCCCCCATGGTATATGACCAATGGCCGGATATAATACAGGTTCCCAAACAGGCTCATATCGTCATTTACCACCCTGGTCACCTTACCCAGAAAATCACTTATGCTCATGAAGTATATCACCAGTAAAATAGCCGGAGGAATGGTGATCAGTGTGATTTTCAAAATTTTAACAAGGAGGCTTTTGTAGTGTATCTTCTTTTCTTTGATAATGCCATAAAACATTTCATAAAATAGCAACACGATAATTGTAAGCCCGAAAAACACGAAAGAGAGCAGATGGCTGAAGACCATCAGGGTCAGTAGCAAACCTGCTATGAGCAACTGCTTTGTTGTTAAGGTCTTATGGACTTTTATCCAGTATCCTATCAGGATAAAAAGCAAAATAATACTCAGACAATAATTAAACAAACCGAGGGTAAGGCTGCCATTGAGCATGAAAGGAAAGATGGAATAATTGAGCGGGCTGAACCGTCCACTAATGGCAATCATCATGTATCGGAAAGAAAAGGCCATTCCCATCATATACAAAAAGATCATAAGGTTCAGGGCCATCGCAGAAGGCAGGAAGAGGTTAAAAAAGGCAAGGCTTCCATGTCCTATCAGGTTGCTAATTGGTAAGGTGTTGAATTTATAGTAATCCTGTACCAGCGGATTGCCTTCAAGGATCCCAAGGATCATATTGGCATTATAAAGATGATGAGGGCCATCAAGGGTGGGGAATACATAAAAAGTGAAAACGTGTGATGCACACAGCAAACTGATAATCACAAATATCCAGAGCTCGTACTTATTATAAAAAGAGAGGATTCTATTCATACCGTGATCGTCAGGATTTCAGTGTTAAAGATATCAAATATCATGTTTCGCCATTCAAAATACAGGCTCAGATTTTATTCCTGATAATATACGCGCTTGACCCTTCCCGAGACAGATGTCATGACCTCATACGGGATGGTGCCCAGGTCCATGGCCAGCTCAGTAATCAAACGTTCATCTCCAAAGATGATAACAGGATCCCCTTCCTTCGCCTTTATGCCACTGATATCGATCATGCACATATCCATGCAGATGCTTCCCACTGTAGGAGCTTTTTGTCCACTGACCAGGAGGTAAGCATTTCCGTTGCCAAGCCTTCTGTCGAGCCCATCGGCATAGCCCACGGGAACAACAGCAATTTCTGTATCGGCATCGATGATGGAAGGTCCATAGCCTACTCTTTCGCCTGCTTTCACCAGCTTGATCTGTGAAATAGTTGACTTCAATGTGCTCACATTTTCAAGCTTTACAGTATCATCATGGTTGGCTGCTACACCATACAGTCCGATACCAAGTCGTACCATATCAAAATGACCTTCAGGGAAGCGGGTGATGCCGGCCGAATTCATCATATGTCGTATCACAGGATGATCAACGCTGCCACAGAATTGATCGCACATTTCCGTAAAACGCTGTATCTGCACACGGCTGAAGTCATCACTACCCGGGTCGTTGCTCTCCGAAAGATGTGAAAAAACCGATTGCACATACAGCCTGCGGTTATTCCGTATCCTCTCAGAAAGTTTCTCAAGATCCGATGCTTCAAATCCCAGTCTGTGCATGCCGGTTTCAAACTTGATATGAATCTTTACTGGTTTATTTCGTGGGAGGATATTTTTCTTTATCGACCTTTCGAGCACCCCGAGAATACGGAAATTGTAAATCTCCGGTTCCAGGTTATGTTGTATCATGGCATCGAAACTGTGTTCTTCCGGATTCATCACCATGATAGGCAATATGATCCCTGCCTTCCTCAGCTCCACACCCTCATCGGCATAGGCCACAGTAAGGTAATCCACCCGGTGGAACTGCAGAAGATTGGCGATCTCGTAGCTTCCGCTACCATAGGAAAATGCTTTCACCATGGCCATGATCTTGGTGATGGGACTGATCTGCGACCTGAAATAGTTCAGGTTATTGACCATAGCATTGAGGTTGATCTCAAGCACCGTCTCGTGCGATTTTTGCTGCAAGGCCTTGCTGATCTGTTCAAACTCAAACACCCTCGCCCCTTTCAGAAGGATGGTCTCGTTGCTGAAAGAAGTGAAAGAGAACTTCCGCATAAACTCCTCCGTGGAGGGATAGAAAGTTTTATCCATCTCAAAGGCGTCGGCCTGGCGGGAAATGGATGGCCCGATGCCGATCAACCGCTTGATATTTTTTTGTTTGAGGATGCCTGCTATATCGGCATACAACTCTTCGGAGTCCTTCCCGCTCTGTAGGATGTCAGACAGTATTACAGTACGTTGCTTGTGAGATGACTGCTGGGTCAGGAAATCAATGGCGATGCTTAAAGAATTGATGTCGGAGTTGTAGCTGTCGTTGATGATAGTACAATGGTTGATCCCGGCTTTCATCTCCAGCCGCATGGCGATAGACTGCAAATCGGCCATGCCTTCCTTTATCACATTCTGATCAACCTCCAGAAAAAGCAAACAAGCCCAACATTGGATCGCATTCTCTATCGAAGCTTCATCCACAAATGGAATTTCTATGGTGTATTCCTTCTCCTTAAAAATACCTGTGATACTGCTGAGCTCCAACTGGTTTTTCACTACAGAAGTAATCTGCAGGTCGGCCGGTAGTTTTCTACTCCATGTGAAGGCATTGACGGTCTCCAGTATCTGTGACCTGATCAGTATCTCTTGAATGGCTGCATGATCGACACAATATATCAGCGTATCAACTTTGGTAAACAATTTGAGTTTTTCACCCACCTTCTGGTTGATGCTGATAAAATTCTCGTTATGTGCTTCACCTATATTGGTAAAGATGCCGATGTTTGGCCTGATGATGGACTGCAGCTTTTCCATCTCGTCCGGTTTGGATATGCCGGCCTCGAATATAGCCAGTTTGCTTGAAGAATCCATCTGCCATACAGAAAGGGGCACCCCTATTTGTGAGTTGTAGCTCTTGGGGCTGCGTACAATCTTGTATTGCTTATTAAGAAGCTGAAAAAGCCATTCCTTTATAATGGTTTTACCATTGCTTCCTGTGATGCCGATTACCGGCATGTCGAATTTTTTTCGATGTGCTGCGCTCAGCGCCTGCAAAGCAGAAAGTGTATCCTTAACCTTTATGAAATTAGCGCCTATATACTCGCTCAACTTAATATCGACGGCAGAGATAATAAAGGAACGAATTCCTTTGTTGTACAGCTCAGGTATATAGTTATGGCCATCCTTATTCCTTCCCGTCAGGGCAACAAAAATGCAGTTCTCAGGTGAGATCAGGCGACGGCTGTCGACTAAAATATCTGTCACTTCCGGATTGCCATTGCTTTTCCTTATCAGCTCTCCCTCGACAATTCCTGTTATATCCGATATCGTGAACATACGCGCTATTGGTCTCCGTTTTGTCCGCCATTTTCTCCAATTGGGAGGGGATTCTTGTTCAGCTTGTCATAGCTGATGCGGTTCCTGTAAATATCTGCAGCCAGGTATATAGCAGCGCGCATAGATTCCGGAGAAGCCTCATTCTTTCCGGCGATCTCGAATGCGGTGCCATGCGCCGGAGAAGTCCTGACAATAGGAAGTCCGGCAGTATAGTTAACACCCGACTCAAATGAAAGTGCCTTAAAGGGGATGAGGCCCTGATCATGATACATGGCCAGCACACCATCAAATTTAGTAAAGGCCGAAGAACCAAAAAATCCATCTGCTGCATAAGGACCATACGCATGGATACCTTCATCAAAGGCTTGCTTCACTGCCGGGATGATAATTTCCTCTTCCTCCATACCAAGCAAACCATTATCTCCTGCATGTGGATTCATGCCAAGTAATGCGATCTTTGGCTTAGGAATGCTGAAGTCGCGCTTCAGTGAATTGTCCATGATCCGAAGCTTTTGCATGATGAGCTCCTTGCTTAACTGAGACGAAACATCCTTCAGTGGGATATGACCGGTCACCACTCCGATCCTGATGTTATTGCTAACCATCAGCATCAGGAAATCCTTGCTGCCGAACTTTTCAGCCAGGTATTCGGTATGGCCCGGAAAATGAAAGTCTTCAGACTGTATGTTCTTTTTATTAATGGGTGCAGTAACCATAACATTCAGATGATTTTCCTGAAGGTCCTGGCATGCTTTTTCAAGTGCCTTATATGCCAGATCGCCGGCCATGCTTGTGGATTTACCAATATCGATCTTCACCTCCTCTTCGGTCACATTGACAATATTTGACCGTTTGGGATTCGCCACATCGGCATTCTTCACCAGGTTAAAATTGAAATCATTCATATCGAGCACCTTTCGGTGATACGAAGCTACTTTTGAAACACCGTATACTACCGGAGTAATCAAATCAAGTATGCGCTGGTCGTGCAACGACTTGATGATGATCTCATATCCAATCCCGTTCAGGTCGCCATGGGTAATGCCCACTTTAACACGTATTTCTTCGTTCTTCTCCACTTTGATCATGACTGTAAATATTAACGCACAAAGATATTAAAAAGTGTCGAGTGCCGGGTACCTATTGCCCACTAAGCATCCTGAAGTATTCCACCAATAACCTGACACCGATCCCTGTTCCACCGGCAGGATGGTAATTTTCTTTTTTATCAAAGAATGCCGGACCGGCAATATCGAGATGAATAAACGGATAGTCGGTAAATTTCTCTAAAAATTTTCCTGCGGTGATCATGCCTGCTTCCATGCCCCCGGTATTTTTTATATCGGCAATATTGGATTTTATAAGCTCACCATACTCCTCCCAGAAAGGGAATTCAGCAATACGTTCGTAAACATTTTCACCCGCTTCTTTAAGCCTGCTCATTGGCCTTGTTGCACCCGATTCCATGGCAACAATACCATACTTTCCGATGGCGCGGGCTGCAGCACCGGTCAGGGTAGCTGCGTCGATAACCAGTTTGGGGTCATATTTTTTTGCATAACTCAGGGCATCTGCCAGTATCATCCTGCCTTCAGCATCGGTATTAATTACCTCCACAGTAAGTCCGCTGTGCATGGTGATCACATCTCCACTAACATAGGCATTGCCGTCAGGACGGTTATCAGTGGCGGGTAAAAGTGCGATCACATGAACATTCAGGCGAAGGCGGGCAATGGCATAGAGTGCAGAAGCCATCGTGGCCGCACCGCCCATGTCGCACTTCATATTTTCCATGTAGCTGCCCGTTTTGATGTTCAAACCACCGGTATCATATACCACCCCTTTTCCAACCAGTACGTATGGTTTATCATTGACCGGTTCGATAGGTTTCCACTCCATGATGGTGAAGGTAGGTGGATCGATACTTCCCTTATTCACGGCAAGCAATCCTCCCATTTTCAGGGATTCTATCTTCTTTTTGCCCATGACCTCAACACGCGCCCCACTGGCCGTACCCATTTCCTTCGCCGTTGCGGCCAGCTTTTCCGCGTTGAGAGCATTTAGCGGCTCATTGACCATGTCGCGGCATTTAAATACGGCATCGCGGATGATATTTAATTCTTCAACCTCTTCTTTTCGGATACAGTGTGCTGAAATCTTCAACTCACTAAGTGAGAATTTTTCGTCCTTACGGTCTTTCTTATACTTAATAAACTGGTAGGAAGCCAGGCCCATGCCTTCAACAAAAGCCAAAACCAGCTTGCTCTTGCCGGTGAAATCGATCAGGGTGGCACTTTCTGCTTTATGATTGTTCAGCCAATCATGCAGCTTGCTGCCAACCTTTCGCAATTCTTCTATTTTCTTTTCATCCGGCCTTTTCTTATTCACCATATGGACGAAAATCCATTGGTTAAGCCGGTTGATGGAGATCAAATCCTTTTTGTCCTTTTTTACTTTCTTGCGGATATAATCCTGTTCAGCCTGGTTCAGCTTACTTTTATTTAAATCTTTGAGGGTATTAACAAGATAAATGATGTTGTCGCCCGCAGATATGCGGTTTACCTTTTTAATGGTGAGTGTCATGGTCAGTAGGTTTTAAATTTGAGTAAGAAGGCCAAAGGTAGGGAAATATTTTATTTACTTGTATATGGGGTTAATAATGGTAAAAGTGAACTAAAGTTTGAAGTGAGCTATAGTTTGGAGTTGAATAACTTATGTCACTTTAGGCATTTCAAGATGCCAATTATGATGATAAAGGAGCAGAATTGTACAAGATTGAAATACCAGTGATTATTAATGAAGTATCGAAACCTGAGATACCTGAGTTTGAATTGTACCCCAATCCTGCAATGCAAATGGTTAACCTGGAATTTACACTGACACAGTGTCAGGAAATTAGTCTTCACTTAGCTTCTACTGAAGGTAAAAGAAGTTCCACACTACTCTCGTCAGACTATCCCTCTGGTAAACATTTAATAAGTTTCCCATTACAAGACAACCTTCCTGGTGGAATATACATATTTGAGATCAGGACTAAAAATTGGAGGGAAGCCCTGAAGTTCGTTAAGAAATGATTACCCCATAATCATCAATACGATATAGGGTACCGCATTAAACATGACAAAAAAGATCTTGTAAATCCCCAGGAAGAGATAAAACACCTGGTTAAACTTCTCTTTTTCCATAGGGAAAAACGCTGTTTGCGTTTTATAAAGCAGCCTGGGCATCGCCATCTGGCATAATACCCAGAGGATCAGCAGTCCACCATTGATAATGGTGCACCACATAAAGAATTCAGTCCAAAATTGTAAGTCCATTGTTTCTGTTTTTTATCTTTGTGTTTCTATTTCTAAAAACCAATACACAACATTCAATGTTTAAAGTTAATGAATATTACGACGGAAAGGTAAAGTCACTTGCTTTTAAAAATAGTGACGGAGATGTAACCGTTGGCGTTATGGCCCCCGGAGAGTATGAATTCGGTACTACTACAGTGGAATATATGACCGTTGTTTCAGGTGCATTAACAGCTCAGTTGCCGGGTGAAGATGAATGGAAGACTTACAGCCCTTTCGATACATTCATCGTTGAAAAGGATACTTCATTCAAGCTGATCGTGAAGGAAGAAACAGCCTATAAATGTGTTTATAAGTAGGTACGGATTCCGTTTAGTATTTTTTCTGTAGCTCCTGTTTGTTCAAGTATATACTTCTTGCTGACTTCGCAGGCAGCATTGTATGTGACAGTATCATAAAGCAGATCGTCAAGCAGTTCAAGCATCTCAGAAGATGAATTGATGGAGTAGGCACCACCGTCACGGACCAGGGCAACAGCTTCCCTGAATTTATCATATTTCGGACCGAAGATCACAGGCATGCCGTTTACAGCAGGCTCCTGGATATTATGCAATCCCGTTGCAAAAGCTCCGCCTATGTATGCGATATCTGCATAGCGGTAAACAGAAGACAATATCCCGATCGTATCTAAGATCAGTACTTGCTTATCAGGCCAGGATGCAGGATCATCCCTGGTAAATCGTGCAACATTAAGCTTCATGGTAGCGGCCAGTTGTCTTATCCGATCTTCCTTAACTTCATGCGGGGCAATGATGATCTTCAGTTCCGGGAAACGCGCCGGCAAGGCTGCTAGTATCTCTTCATCGGGAGGCCAGGTACTGCCTGCCAGAAGGACACTATACCCTTTGCAAAACTTTTCAATGTCAGCATTCCCTCTTTTGCTTGCCAGGATATCTGCTACCCTGTCGAAACGAGTATCACCACTGATAGTGATCTGATCTATTCCGATACTTTTCAGTTTATCGGCTGAATGTTCATCCTGAACATAGAAATGATTGATATTACGTAATTTTTTTCTGAACCATCCGCCATACCATTTAAAGAAGGGCTGCCCACTTCTGAAGAGAGCCGAGATGAATATAACAGGGGTTTTACTTCTATTCAATTCAGTCAGGTAGTTATACCAGAATTCATACTTGATGAATACCGCCATGGCCGGCTTTAGTATCCTGACAAAATATTTAGCATTACGCGAGCAATCAGCAGGAAGGTACATCACTACGTCAGCTCCAACATAATCCTTCATTTGCTCATAACCGGAAGGAGAAAAGAAAGTCAGCAGGATCTTATGATTGGGAAAGGCTCGCCGAAAGGCTTCCATCACCGGCCTGCCCTGTTCAAATTCTCCCAGTGATGCTGCGTGAAACCAGACGATCTTATCAGTATCCTGAAAAGCACCCGAGAGTTTATTCTTCCATCCCTTACGCCCGGCAACCCATTCGCGTGCTTTGGGGTTAAAAGGAGCAGCTAGCCTGATTAACAAGCTATACAAAGCAATGCCGAAAGTATATAAGAAAGGCATCTTTACCGATACTGATTAATAATAGTAGCCTACTGGTGCACGCCTGTACATTGGAATGACCCAGCCGATCTTAAAGCCGTAAAAAAGATCCAGTTTCTGAGTATCATCCTTAACACGTGTATCGAAATTCACGTCGCGCTGATTTTTAGTCCAGGCTTGCGAAAACTCAAAGCCTGCATAAAAATTCCACATCCTGGAGTCACCCAGAAAAAGATACCCTATGGATTGTGTGAGTCCGAATCCACTGTGGAGGCGATCATACCCTTTTTTGTAATCATCTTTCAACTGAAGTGCGGTATTGTCCTGTACACTCACAAACATCCTGTGTTGTACCCAGCCACCGCCTCCCTGCAGCAGGATGCCGGAGTTTGGATTCGGAGAAAGAACCGGGAACAATTTCCCTACTCTTCCCCAAACGGTATGCCCGCGCAGGAAATACTGGAAGATCGCATATTCTCCGCTCTGTCCGATGAGTTGACCGTCTTGGGTAAGAATATATTGCAAGATCTCATCTCCCTGCTTTACATTACCACCCCAGAGGTAATTATACTCAAAGCTGTAATAGACATTCTTCTTTGTTTTGTACCCTATGCCTGCCCCGAGGGTTGATGATGCCCCGTACATATCGGCAATATCACCTCCCAGCATATTAATACTGTACGCAGCATAAATAATGGGAGTGTATATGGCGGAGTCCCTTACGTTCACCTGCCCGGAAGCAAGAAATACTGGCATTACAAAGACAAGCATGAATAAAGGGCGTAATAGTTTTCTCATGGTTCAACAAAATAACGAAAAAAACACCAATTGCGTATGATCCCTACGCACCAAAGTTCAAATTTGTGCAATAAGCCGGGGCTATATATGGATGTCAATAGTCATCCCAAAGCCCAAGGCCTAAAGCCCTTTGTCTAATTTAGAATAATTATACTCCACAGGCGTTAGAATATATATAAATTTGCAGCCGAAATAACGTCGTTAATAAATTAACAATATAATTCAATAAGAATGAAAAAGATTCAAATGGTCGATCTGCGCAACCAGTATCTCAAGATCAAAGACGAGATCGATGCAGGTATTCAGGAAGTGGTTGATTCATGTGCCTTTGTGAATGGCCCTGCCGTACATAATTTCCAGGCTAATCTGGAAGCTTACCTGGGTGTTAAACATGTGATCCCATGTGCCAATGGTACAGATGCTCTTCAGGTTGCCATGATGGCCCTGGGACTGAAGCCCGGTGATGAGGTGATCACCACCTCTTTCACATTTATTGCCACTGCTGAGGTTATTGCCCTTCTGGGACTTACTCCCGTTCTTGTTGATGTTGAACCGGACACATTCAATATTGACCCTCTCGCCGTAGAAAAGGCGATAACATCCAAAACCAAAGCTATCGTGCCTGTGCACCTTTTCGGACAATGTGCCGATATGGAAGCTCTGCAGAAGATTGCTGACAAGCACAGCCTCTTCATCATTGAGGACACCTGCCAGGCCATTGGTGCCGACTATATTTTCAACGATGGCAGCCGTAAGAAAGCAGGCAGCATTGGTGAGATCGGCTGCACCTCTTTCTTCCCTTCTAAAAACCTGGGATGCTATGGCGACGGTGGTGCCATCTTCACCAATAACGATAAGCTGGCAGAAGAAATGCGTTCTGTGGTCAACCATGGTATGAAAGTGCGCTACTACCACGATATCATTGGAGTAAACTCAAGACTCGACAGCATACAGGCTGCCATCCTTAAAGTAAAACTCCAGCACCTTGATAAGTATGCAGCTGAACGAAACAGGGCAGCAGATTACTACGACAATGCATTCAAAGATTATCCACAGCTGAGAATACCGGAACGCTGGGCAAAAACAACGCATGTATTCCACCAGTACACCCTGCTTACCGAAGGCATCGACCGTGAAGCACTACAGCAGCACCTGATGAGCAAGGATGTCCCGGCTATGATCTATTACCCGGTGCCATTGCACATGCAAAAAGCTTATCTCGACCCACGCTACAAGAAAGGCGACTTCCCGGTAACTGAAATGCTTTCAGAAAAGGTCATATCTTTGCCTATGAATACTGAACTGGATGAAGAGCAACTTAAACATATTACTTCATCCGTAATCGAATTTTTGGAAAAATAAAATGAAGGTTCTTGTTACCGGCGGCACAGGATATATTGGCTCACACACAGTTGTTGAGTTACAGCAAGCCGGTTATGAGGTGGTAATAGCAGACAGCCTGATCAATTCCGACAGGGATGTGGTCGATGCCATTGAAAAGATCAGCGGGGTATTACCGACCTTTGAAAAGGTCGACCTCAGCAATCATGGGCAATGCATCGGATTATTCGAAAAGCATCCCGATATCAGGGCCATCATTCACTTTGCAGCCCTGAAGGCGGTTGGTGATTCGGTCAAGCGCCCCCTCGAATATTACAGGAACAACATTTTCAGCCTGATCAATCTGCTGCAGATAATGCAGAAATATGATATTAAGAACTTCGTTTTCTCCTCTTCCTGCACCGTTTACGGACAGCCGGAAACCCTTCCCGTTAAGGAAACAACTCCCCGGAAGGATGCAGAATCGCCCTACGGGAATACAAAAAAGATTGCGGAGGATATTCTTTTCGACGAGGTGGAGGCATCAGGATTACATTGTATCGCATTGCGCTATTTCAATCCCATTGGTGCGCATCCGTCGGCTATCATCGGTGAGCTGCCACTTGGCGTGCCTGATAACCTGCTCCCCTATATCACCCAGACGGCGATTGGAAAAAGGGAAAAACTGAGTGTGTTTGGTGACGATTATAATACCAAGGATGGAACCCCGATCAGGGATTACATCCATGTGATTGACCTGGCCAGAGCCCATGTCGTAGCACTTGACCGAATGATAGAGGGAAAGCAAAAGAAGGACTGGGAGGTCTTCAACCTCGGGACAGGAAACGGATTTACTGTTCTGGAGGTGATCCAGTCTTTTGAGAAGGTCTCCGCTATGAAGCTTAACTATGAGATCGTTGGCAGAAGAGCTGGTGATATTGAGAAAGTATGGGCCGATACAAGCTATGCCAACGAAGAACTTGGGTGGAAAGCAACCCGTGACCTGGATGAGATGACACGCTCGGCCTGGGATTGGGAACAGGCACTGAAAGAAAGAAACAAATAAAACCTGGCATATGAAATCATTGCTCATTACCGGCGGCGCCGGCTTCATTGGATCCCACCTCATGAGACTCATGGTGAACAAATACCCTGAATACCGTATCATCAACCTCGACAAGCTCACCTACGCAGGGAACCTGGAAAACTTGCTCGATATACAGGATAAGGAGAATTACCTCTTTGTGAAAGCCGATATCAATGATGAAGAAGCGATGCAAAAGGTTTTTGAAGATCACAAGATTGATGATGTGATTCACCTCGCGGCAGAATCGCATGTCGACCGGTCGATCAGCAACCCTACCGAATTCATCTATACGAATATCGTCGGTACCATAAACTTGCTCAATGCTGCCCGTAAGCAATGGCATGATGAGATGGACAAGCATCTTTTCTATCATGTATCAACCGATGAGGTTTACGGTTCACTGGGTGATAGCGGGCTGTTTACCGAAACTACTGCATATGATCCCCGTAGTCCGTATTCGGCTTCGAAAGCCAGTTCCGACCACCTGGTAAGGGCATATTATCACACATTTAAGCTTCCGGTAGTTATTTCAAACTGCTCAAATAATTATGGAGGATTTCAGTTCCCTGAAAAGCTGATCCCCCTCATGATCCATAACATCAGCAACGATAAGCCATTGCCGGTTTATGGCAAAGGCCTTAATGTTCGCGACTGGCTCTATGTTGAAGACCATGTTGCGGCTATCGACCTGATATTCCATAAGGGGAAACTTGGTGAAACCTATAATATAGGTGGAAACAATGAGTGGAAGAACATTGACCTTGTTATGCTCCTTTGCAGGATCATGGACAAAAAGTTGGGGCGTGAAGAAGGAACATCAGAAAAGCTGATCACCTTTGTTACCGATCGGGCAGGCCACGACCTCCGCTATGCCATCGACTCATCCAAACTGCAGAATGAACTGGGATGGGAACCTTCCCTGCAGTTCGATGAAGGGCTAGAAAAAACTGTCGAATGGTATCTCGCCAATGAATCATGGCTGAACAATGTCACCTCTGGTGACTATCAGAAGTACTACGATAAGATGTACACGGACAGATAGAAGTCAGATACCAGATATCAGAAATAAGAAGTTGGAAATTATTCCGGCATAGTGGCGCTGGAGGTCGTAATGTCGCGTTTCACCTTTTTCACCAGGCCCTGCAATACGTTACCCGGTCCAACTTCAACCAGATCGGTAGCTCCATCAGCGATCATATTCCTCGAGATTTGTGTCCACCTTACAGGAGAAGTCAGCTGTGCGATGAGATTCTTTTTTATGATCTCTGCATCGGTAACCGATTGCCCTGTTACGTTCTGATAGATCGGACAAATTCCTTTGTTGAACTTGGTGGCATTGATAGCCTCTGCCAACTCTTGTCCGGCAGGTTCCATAAAGGGAGAATGGAAAGCACCGCCTACCTTCAGGGGAATCACCCTTTTTGCACCGGCCTCTTCTAATAGCTTGCATGCTTTTTCTACACCGGAAACACTACCGGAGATCACCAATTGGCCCGGGCTGTTATAGTTTGCGGGAACAACGATGTCATCGATATTCTTGAGTATATTTTCAACCTCTTTATCTTCCATCCCCAGTACTGCTGCCATGGTAGATGGCTCCATTTCACAAGCCTTTTGCATGGCCATAGCCCTTTTGTAAACCAGTTTTAGTCCATCTTCAAAAGAGAGGGTTTTGTTGGCTACCAGCGCAGAGAATTCACCTAATGAGTGCCCTGCAACCATATCAGGCTGGAAATCGTCACCCAGCACCCTCGAAAGGATCACTGAATGAAGAAAGATAGCAGGTTGTGTTACCCTGGTTTGGCGGAGGTCTTCATCGGTACCGTTAAACATCAGCTCAGTGATCTTGAACTTCAGGATGGAATTGGCTTTCTCAAAAAGCTCCTTTGCCTGATCTGAACCTTCATAAAGGTCCTTACCCATGCCCGGGTATTGGGCCCCCTGGCCCGGAAAAACATATGCCTTCATACTCGTGTCTTATAATCGTGTTATCGGGTTTCCCCAAATTGAGGTGCAAAAATAAAGATATTATTGTAACCTGCAATTGTATTTAAAGATTCTTAATGTTTCACCAGCCAAATACTAATAAGAATGATGCTATCCTTTTGATTTATTGTTAATAAAGAGTGGTAGTGACGAATGAAAAATTATGATCGATAAGTTAATTAAAAACTAATCCATATTCCATAATCCATAATTCATAATCAACTTAATGAAGTTCCATCCCAAGAAGGTGAATAAATTCCGCACGGGTTTCCTGGCGTTTAAATGCGCCGGTAAAGTCAGAAGTGGTGGTAACGGAATTCTGCTTGGCTACCCCACGCATGACCATACACAGATGCTTTGCTTCAATAACAACAGCTACTCCGAGGGGATTCAGGGTATCCTGTATGGCATTCTTGATCTGTGTGGTAAGCCTTTCCTGCACTTGCAGGCGCCTGCTGTATGCCTCAACTACCCTGGCAATCTTACTGAGGCCTGTAATATATCCGTCGGGAATATAAGCTACATGGGCCTTACCAATAAAGGGGATCATATGATGCTCACACATTGAAAACACGTCAATGTCCTTAACAATAACCATCTCCCTGTAATCCTCTTTAAACTTGGCTGAATTCAGGATCTCAACAGGGTCAACATCATTACCATG